>CAZOXC010000935.1:0-1744 GCA_964583205.1 uncultured Pirellulaceae bacterium
CAACACCAGTACGATCTGGTTTTGATGGACATGCAGATGCCTGTGATGGATGGCTATACTGCCACTCGAACATTGCGTGAACAAGGACACGACTTGCCGATTATCGCGCTGACGGCAGCGGCGATGAATAGTGACAAAGACAAATCCCTGGATGCAGGTTGCTCTGGATTCCTGGCCAAGCCGGTCAAGTTGGAACAGTTGGTAGTAACGATCCGTGAAAACACCGGCAAATCGGTAGTCGCTGATGATGTTGCTGCCAAGCCACCTTTAGCAACGGCAGCTCGAAAAGACGAAAAGAGTTCCCGGCCCAGCCGTAAACTTCGATTAGTAAAGCCGGGGAAAATCAAGAGTCCAAAGGAGCATGTGGCAAAAGACATGAAACCAGAAACTAAGCGTTCATTGCAGGCCCAGTCTGCAGGTGATGTCAATCTGGATGACGGATTCGCATCGGTATTCAGGCAATTCCGAGAATCGATGCAGCAAGCGCTGAATGCGGGCGAACCTCAGTTGGTGGCGGAAGTCGCTGGCGAGTTGTCCGAGTCATGCGAAGCGTTTTCTCAAATCGAATTGGCGCAACACGCTTGGCAACTGAAACAAGCTTGTGAATCGGGCGATGCGGGCGGAGTTCAATCGAACTTGATGGCAATATTGGCCTGGGAAGTCACAACAGAATCTCACGGCGATATTCATGGGGCGCAAGTGAATTCTGCCGAATCGATTCAGAGTACGCCCCACCCAGGTGTGGAAGAAGAGGCACCATTGCTTTCGTCGCTACCAATGGATATTCCTGAATTCCGGGAAGTCGTGGTCGATTTCGTTATTGAATCGAAAGCGAAACTGGAACAACTAAAACAATATGCGGAACAACAGGATTTTGATGCAATCAGCGGCCACGGTCACTGGTTCAAAGGCTCCGGTGGAACGTGTGGCTTCGAAGAGTTTGTAGCTCCATCAGTGGAATTGCAAGACGCCGCCAAAGCACAATCCCTTACTGCCTGCCAGAAACTGATTCAAGCACTGGTCGATTTGACCAACCGAATTCAATTACCCGAAGCCACAAATGAAGGCTCAACCAATGCCTAACACATTGCTAAGTAAAATATCGAAGTCTGAAAACGCCCAAGCTGGTGACTCTGAATCTACGGAGTTGACTGCCTATCAGCGGATTATTGAGACGACGAAGAATGCCAAAATCTTGATCGTGGACGATGAGCCATTGGTGATCAAAGTGGTGTTGCGATTTCTGCAATCGGTTGGCTACACCCAGTTTATCGAAGTAACAGACTCGACCAAAGCGATCCAGAAGATCCAAATGACTCAACCAGATCTGGTGTTGCTGGATATCAACATGCCGGAAGTCTCGGGCTTGGACATTCTTGAAAAACGGCAACGCCTGGAAGAGCTTGCATTCACACCTGTGATTATTCTGAGTGCCGAGTCCGACAAGGAAACCAAGCAACAGGCTCTCAAGCTGGGGGCGACCGAATTCCTGAACAAACCGGTTGATGCCAATGACCTGATTCTGCGTGTACAAAACGCCTTGATCGTTAAAGCACATCAAAATCACCTGGCGGGTTACGCCGTGCGGTTGGAGCAGGAAGTCAATCGCCGTACCGAACAGTTGATCAAGTCACGCGAACAAATCATTCACTGTCTGGCACGTGCGGCGGAATATCGCGACAACGAAACCGGACAGCATGTTGTTCGAGGCGGAAATTACACTCGTGTTCTGGCTGATGAACTT
>CAZOXC010000936.1:0-1744 GCA_964583205.1 uncultured Pirellulaceae bacterium
GAAGTGCAGCGAGCCGAATCGATTGAGGCTGGCAGCGGCGAAATTGCTTACAACAACAAGAATGATTTTCGCAATGCACTTGTCGAGTTGGCCGAGCCTTTGAAGGACGCCACAGATGCTCGCAGCAAGTTCAAAATTTTCCGTATCAAGCCGGCCGATTCCACCGTTGAGACGCACCAGCTTGTTTCTTTTTCCGGACTCACGCCCACCGGCATTGTCGAAATCAATTCGACCTGGCGAGCGACCTGGAACAAGGCGGATTCAGCCGATGACTACCCGACGATCGCCAGCATCGAATGTCTGGAGTACGAAAATGTCACGACCCAGGGCAAGCAGCCTTTGTTTGTGGAATACACAGAATCGGCACTTGAAAATGATCCCAGTTACGAATCGCAAATTTTGCGGAGCTACAATCACTGGCTGAATCGAACTGAAATCCGACCCTTCCTGGCTTTGCTGGGCACACCTGGAATCGCCATTGCCGATGTGAATGGAGACGGGCTGGACGATATCTACGTCTGTCAGGAAACTCGAATTCCGAATCTGCTTTACCTGCAAAACCCGGATGGAAGCATCAGCAACGCTGCCGCTGAATCCGGTGTGGACTGGCTGGCTGATTCTCGTGGCGCTTTATTGATCGATCTGGACAACGATGGCGATCAGGATCTGGCTGTGGCCGTTTCCGGCGGATTGATCGTGGCTGAAAATGACGGCGCCGGAAAGTTTACGACTCGAGATGTGCTTCCGGCCAGCGACGATATCAAATCCATTTGTGCAGCAGACTTTGATCGCGATGGAAAAGTGGACTTGTATACGACGGTCTACCAACCGGATCTGTTTGCAACGGGTGAAGAAAATGTGGGCACGGTCGCGGCCGCTGACCAAACGCTTTATGACACAAATCGAGGCGGACCCAACAACTTGTTTCGCAATGAAATTGCCGATGGCGAGTGGATTTTCACCAATGTGACCAGGGACGTTGGTCTGGATGAGAACAACCGCCGGTATGGACTGGCGGCGGCGTTTGAAGACTTTGACAACGACGGTGACGAGGATTTGTATGTGGCCAATGACTATGGCCGAAATAATTTTTATCGAAACGACGGCGGCACGTTCAAAGATATCGCCGCCGAGCTGGATGTTGAGGATTTCAATTTCGCCATGTCCGTGACCTGGAGCGACATTGATCATGATCAGAACATGGACTTGTACGTCGCCAACATGTTTTCCGGCGCTGGCAATCGCATCACGTTTCAAGAGTCATTCAAACCCGGAGCTTCTGGCGAAGCGGTCAAGCGTTTTCAACACATGGCTCGGGGCAACACCATGTACCAGAACGATGGCGAGGGCGGATTCAACGATATCAGCGATGGCACTGGAGTCTCGATGGGGCGCTGGGCCTGGTCTTCCCACTTTGTCGATTTGAACAACGATGGCTGGGACGACATTGTGGTCGCCAACGGATTTATCACCACCGAAGACACCGGTGATTGCTGAAGTTTTTTCTGGCGTCAGGTCGTGACGCAATCAAAGAGTGATGCAGCCGATGTTGATTTTGGTCCCGGTGGAGTTCTTGCCGGAAACGCCTTGAACCGAATGTTACAACAAGGCCGCTCGTATAGCGGGCGTGAACGGAATTGCTGTTTCCTGAACACCAACGGCAACGCACAAGCCGATGGCAAATTCGCCAACATCTCGGCTTCCAGTGGACTGGACATGATCGATGATGGTCGCTGTACCGGAC
>CAZOXC010000937.1:0-1743 GCA_964583205.1 uncultured Pirellulaceae bacterium
GAGCAGGCTGAGAAACCTCAGGCACCCAACCGACCGCAGACACCAACGGAGCCTTTTCCCTACCAGGCTGAAGATGTGACTTTTAGAAACGAAGCGGCCGCGATCACACTTGCCGGAACGCTGACAACTCCGAAGGGTGATGGTCCCTTCCCGGCCGTTGTCCTGGTCAGTGGTTCGGGTCCGCAAGACCGTGACGAGACTTTGCTTGGGCACAAACCGTTTCTGGTGCTCGCGGATTTTCTGACTCGGCATGGCATCGCTGTATTGCGTTACGATGACCGAGGTTGTTTTGAATCCGAAGGTGACTTTGCCGATGCGACTTCGGAAGATTTTGCAGGCGACGCGGTTGCAGCCATCGAGTTTCTAAGCCAGCGCAACGAAATTGATGCCGACAAAATCGGTTTGTGTGGTCACAGCGAAGGCGGTTTGATCGCTCCGATGGCGGCAAATCGAACTGATAAGATCAGTTTTATCGTGATGATGGCAGGGCCCGGCGTTGACGGTGCAGAGATTCTGCGAAACCAGATTCCAGATGGAATCAAATTGGCGGGCGGAAGTGAGGCCGGGATCCAGGGCAGCCTGGCGTTTGTCAACGCGTTTGTCGAAGCTGCATCGAAGCATGCGGACAAAATTCCCCAGGAAGTACTTGAACAAATCACCGACGAATTCAGAGAAGCTGTGGCCGAAGGAAATCTGGTCGATAAGGTATTACCGGATCAAATGGCTGCGACTTTGTCCACACTGGATACCAAATGGACTCGTTTCTTTCTGCAGTACGATCCTGGTTCTGAACTTCGCAAAGTCCAGTGCGATGTTCTGGCCATCAACGGCGAAAAAGATGTTCAAGTGGCTCCGCAAATGAACTTGAAAGCGATCGAAAAAGCGCTTGCAGAAGGTGGTAATTCGAACGTAACGATCAAGGAGCTGGCTGGACTCAACCACCTGTTTCAAAACTGCACGACTGGTGCTGGTGCAGAATACGCGCTCATTGAAGAGACTTTTGCGCCGGAAGCACTGGAGTTGATTCGCGATTGGATACAGAACCTCGATTGACTCAAAGTGTCTCGCAATAAATGCACTTGTGATTAACTTCACAAGCGTTCGTGCAAAAGTTTGTTTGCGCTCGGTGCGAATTGGCACCGCCTTATTGAAGCGGCTTTCTATAATTCGGCCGAAGACTATTTAGTACCATTGTTAGCAGGCATTACCCAGGAGTTTGAAGTCTTTTTCTGGATTCGAATTGTCCGCGCAACCAATGGAGAGGTATCCCATGTTTGTAAGGATATTGAGTTCAAGTTTCTGTATCACCGTGATCGTGTTTTGTGCGCTGCCGGTGGCAGCCCAAGTCGGAGTGGACACCGGACTCTGGGAATTCGTTCCTGAACGCGAACATCATCAGGCGATCGTTCAGATTAATTCCTCCGGAGCGTTTGGCACTGGAGTGATCATTATGGTGGATGATGCCAAACCCCATCGTGGCGGATTTGAAGGTTATTGCTTGACCGCCTATCACGTTGTTGAGAACGATGACGATTCTGGAAAAATCAAAATCAAGTACCAGAACGGCGAAGCTGCCAAAGATTGTCGAGTCATCGCTTTCGATAAAGATAACGATGTGGCAATCATTTGGGTTTGGGTGCCAGCCGATATCAAGCCGGTGTCTGTCGCCGATATCCCGATCGAAGCTGACCAGTATCTTGAAATTTCCGGATTGGGTGGTGGCTCGGAAGTCGAATGTTGCAT
>CAZOXC010000938.1:0-1743 GCA_964583205.1 uncultured Pirellulaceae bacterium
GCTTTGGAGGAATGGGTTTCGAGTTGGGCTGTATGACTGGTGGAGTATTCATTGGTTTTCCTTGTTCTGTAACTACAATGCCCAGCGGATGTGTGGGTTTACAGGTGACAAGGAATTTCAAAAAAAACAGCCAACAGCGGATGCAGCAATTTGCCCTGGTCTTTGCGCTGTGCAAGACCGACGTTTTAGACTCGCCGCAGCGCCTCGATAGGATCCAGTTTGGCTGCCTGGCGAGCCGGATAGATTCCGAAGGTAATTCCCACGGCGAAAGAGACGATCACGGCAATCGCGGCGGACCAGAACGTGATTTTGGTCTCCATTCCGGAAATCCATGAAACGAGACCAGGCGTTAATAGACCCAGTCCCAGGCCCGTCAGGGTGCCGATCGCCGAAAGCACCGAGGTCTCGACCAGGAATTGAATCACAATATCGGATTGGCGAGCACCCAGCGCACGGCGAATGCCGATTTCCTGAGTCCGCTCGGAAACCGTCGCCAACATAATATTCATAATGCCAATTCCGCCCACCAGCAAAGAAATCGCGGCGGTCGATCCCAGCACAAAGCTGAAGATCCGTTGAGTCGCCTTGGCTTGTTCCAGCAAGTCCAGCGGAATGGTGATCGCAAAATCATTACGAGGATGAAATTTAGCCAGCAAACCACTCAGGGCCTTAGCGGTGGCCGGAACGTTTTCTATTTTGTCTACCTTGACGGTGATTTGGCTGAGTTCAATCTTCTCTTCCACATACGAACCTTGCTGCGATCGTTCCAGGACTTCACCAATTCGAGCTCGGTCGGTCGTCAACGGAATATAAATGTCCTTGTTGTAATCCTGAGCAGACAGGCTGGACCCGATACCAGCCGAAGGTGTTCTCCATTGTGTAATGCCAACAATTCGGAACATGTGCTGGTTGCCGATTTGCACGCTGCGATCGAGTGCCGATTTGTTTCGAAACAGTTCGCGGGCCAGATCGGAACCGATCACGCAAACATTCCTGGTATTCTCCAGGTCACTTTGCTCGATGAATCTTCCCTGCGCGAGTTTCAGACCGTTGGAAGAGCTGTAATTCGGAAAGACGCCGACAACCCGAGCGTCCAGATTCTGGTCCAGATAACGAGCGTCGTGGATAAACTCGCGCTGCGGCGTGGTCGACTCGACCGTATAGATCGTTTCATTGATTCGGCTTAGGTCATCGTAGGTTAAACCGTATTCCAATTCGAAGCCGCTGCTTGATCGTTCATTGTCCTCCGCCGGTTTGGCGCTCCGCACGATCACATTGTTAACACCCAATGAAGCGATATTCCGCTGTGCTTCATCGCTGGCACCTTCCGCCACGGCCAACATGATGATTACCGAAGCCACTCCAAACACCAATCCCAGAACCGTCAACATCGAACGCAGTTTGTGCATCATCAAGCTGCGTGTGGCGGCGCTGATCATCGAGAGCAGTTGAGTATGCATGCGTTCAGGAACCGTCGATTGTGATTGTCAAGTTTACTCGTTGCCGGGCTGCGGAGTTGGTTGCTCGGAGTCGTCCGGTTCTCTGTCGGCCTGTTTTTCAGCATCGCCAAATTCCAGCAAGCCACGCTGGTAGGCATCGAGTGCCAGTTCTTCATTTCCATTCAGTCCGTTGGTCACTTCGACAAACGAATTGGTGGTGCGTCCGATCTCGACAGGTTGCCGCACAATCTCATTTCCGGACTTTACATACACGTACGATTGCTGGAAATGCTCGGTAACTGTA
>CAZOXC010000939.1:0-1743 GCA_964583205.1 uncultured Pirellulaceae bacterium
ACGCGACATCGTCCAAGTCTTGTTGATGAATTCGCTGCCAATCAACGAAATCGACACCACAAGATCGACATTTTCCGATCTCGTCTTTCGCCTTCATCTGACGAGTCGCCTTAAAGCAATGCAAATCGCTTTCGCAATCGGAACTGGTGCAAGTTACCTTTAGCGGTTCGAGTTGATCTAGTTTTGAAAGTTTCGCCATGCCTATTCCTCCACTTGTTTCGTTAATGCCTGTGTCAATAGCTGCCGGTCCACATCATTTAACTGATCGAGGTCCCAATTCTTCATTAGCTGATCTCTCGCAATTTCCCAAGGATCAGAATCGGTAGATTGAAGGTTGGAAGCAGCACCCCACCAGTTGTGACCTGAAAACGACAGTCGATAGGCGAGGTAATTCGCCAAGGCACCGACTTCGACGTCTTCTGACGCAGCGATTTTGGGAACAACAGCCTTTAGTCTTGCGATACGTCCACCAGCGACCGACACACACATTTGTGCAAGCTCTTCAGCACGGCCATCAAGCATCACATCGCCCGAAAAAGAAGTTGCTTCCTGTTCTTCCGGGTCGTTTCGGCGATCTTCAGAAGTTTCGGGAGCTTCTACGACCGTTCGTTCTGACGCTTCCGGTTCCTGACCGGCGTGATACGCTTCATGGATCAAATCATTGGACCATCGATCCAACGAAAGATTCTTTTGTTTCAGGACAATCACGTCTCGACTGGCAGATCGCCAACATGCTCCATGAAACGCACCTGAATCGTGCAGCGGCAGTACTGGAATTCCCAAACTCCAGATGTAAGCAAGCACATTTGGAAATGTTACCGAACCAAATTCTTCGAGAACGTCCGCTCTGAAATCTTCCGCGTCTGTAGGAACCTCATACTGTTCAATGTGCTCGGTTGCCTTGAGAACCAGCAGCGCAAGATAATGGGCGTAAACCGTGTACGCACTTAGCTTTCTTTCATCACTTTTCGAGGGAAGTTTGAAACGGGCAAGTCCTGCTGCCTCGCGAGGCAAATGCAGCGTTTCTCCACCAAATATATCTTCCTTTTCCCAATCAAACACTTTGCCAATCGTTGTCGCTGCTTCGAGCACTTCAACTTCCGTTGGCTTTGGCTGTGTCGACTTCAATCTCTCCGCGATTGGCGGTGGGAGCAAGCGATCCATCGCGAATTGTCGATCAATTCCAGCAGACTTAAGGCGTTTGAATAATGCGGGCACATTTGCATTTGGGGTCGGCAACAATACTTCCTTGCGCACTTTGACACCCAATGCATTAACAATCTCTTGAAGCCTGCCGAAACTGGCGGTGCGATATTCAGTTGATTCGTAACGTTGAATCTGCTGCTCCTTCATCTCCAAGCGTTCAGCCAATTCCTTTTGGCTTAGGCCCGCAACAATGCGAGCTTTCACCAACGCAACGGCAAGCTCATCAAAAGAGCTAACTTCTACTACTGCCTGTGACCCATCCCGAAGCCTCTCGTATTCAGCGATCTCCTGTTGAAGTTCTCCGAGTTGACTCTTAAGTGCATCTTCTTCAAGTTGCGAAAGCAACGGATCAGCGTTCTCCTTTTCAGTTAATGCAGCAATCGCATTTGCAAACTTCTCAGCTTGCGTTTTCGTAATCTTGTACTGTCGTTCGTTCTTAATCATATTTTTCCCCCTATGATGTTGAGGGCGACAATTCCCTTGGCGTTACCTGTGGTTTTGTCAATCTGAAAGAATTCAATGAATGTTGTCCCGACG
>CAZOXC010000940.1:0-1740 GCA_964583205.1 uncultured Pirellulaceae bacterium
CTGATTGTCAGTGCGATTGCCTTTTTCGTTTTGTTCGGATTGTGGTTAGGGTTTACAACTTCATTGCTCTTGCTGGTCATCGTATTCGTTCACGAACTGGGACACATCTCGGCGATGGCTTTGTTTGGGTACCGGAACCGGCAAGTGATTTTTATCCCCTTCTTCGGAGCGGCCGCCTATGGCGAAAAATCGGATGCGCCCGATTGGCAAAAATTAATCGTCCTGTTCATGGGGCCCTTGCCGGGAATCATATTCGCGATCGTTGGATTGGCCTTCATCAAATTGGCGGCAAACGAGAACCCGGATTTGACGCTGTGGGATATGGGAGCCACTACCGGTTTGCTGGCCTGTCTGGCACTGAATTATATCAACCTGTTTCCGCTGGGCTTTCTGGATGGCGGGAAGATCGTGCAAATTTTGTTTCTGAATCGATTGCCGCGAGCCCAATTTGTTTTTCAGTTGCTTAGCGCAATTACGTTTGCGGGGCTGGCGATTTACCTGGCGAGTCCCATTCTGGGGATCATTACGTTCTTCTCGGCACTCGCTCTGCCTCGGCAATGGAGCTTTGGCTCGTTCGTGAAGTACGTAAAGCATCAGCTCAATCAGGCATTCGGCGACGAAGAAACTGTGAATCGCGAAAAGCGACTTGAAATTTTCCGCATACTTCGCGAGCCGCCCTATCACACGATGGCACCTTCAAGTCGGACCAGTCTGGCCAAACAGTTGATCGAGCATGTCGAATCTTCTCGCGCCGGTGCCGCCACGATAATCCTTGGAGCAGGGATCTACATCGGTAGCCTGGTCGGGCCCGTGATCGCGTTGCTGTTGCTGATCGAGCGTTAAGTTTCAATAAAACAGGAAACTTCAAGACAATATAAAAGCCTGATCCGACGAATGGATATTGCTTTTGCGGTCTAATTCTTTGGCCAATCGCAGAGTGCTTATTGTCAATGTTGTATCTCGGCAATTACCATAGATGTCGACTTGTTTAACGGTCAAATAGCCTCGGGTTAATCAATACTCATGTCGTCTTCTGTAAATTGTCCGCATTGCGAAAAAACGCTGAGCTTTGTACAGGATCTGCCCAAGTTTTGCAGCAATTGTGGCGGCTCGCTGGCGTCGACTCAACCCAATGCAGATCTCGACGCTACCCAGGAACTGGGATCGGCCACTTCGGTCGCGCCGATTGTTTCGACTGACGTACCCAATCAGATCGGCGACTATCGAATCGTGAAGTTGCTTGGTCGAGGCGGCATGGGAACGGTCTACGAAGCGATTGACGTGAATACCAATCGGCACGTCGCTTTAAAAATACTGGGGCGGACTGGCAGCCAGTCGTCGGAGGTGATCGAACGTTTCAAACGCGAAGGGCAGATCGCCGCTTCAATTTCTCACGCGCGTTCGACATTTGTTTATGCGGCCGGGCAGGATGGCGAAATTCTGTATATCGTTATGGAATTGATGCCCGGCGGAACGATCAAAGATGAAGTGACCAAGCATGGTCCTTTGCCGATCGATCGAGCAGTCTCTTCAATGATCGACGTGATTGACGGGTTGGAAGCCGCTCATCGCGCGGGCATTATCCATCGCGATATCAAACCGACCAATTGTTTCGTGGAAGAGGATGGGCGAGTCAAAGTTGGTGATTTCGGCTTATCCAAATCGTTTGAAGGCGACACTTCGTTGACTCGCACCGGCGCGTTTATGGGTACACCTCAGTTCGCGGCGACCGAACAGATT
>CAZOXC010000941.1:0-1740 GCA_964583205.1 uncultured Pirellulaceae bacterium
GATTTTGACTTCGCAACTGAAGGCATCCGCATGATCGTTGAGGGGGACTGGGTTCGCGCTGAAGGAACAACTCTGGGTGCCGACAACGGAATCGGAGTTGGTTCGATCCTGGCGTTGCTGGCTGCTGACAACATCCCGCATCCGCCATTGGAAGCCTTGTTAACGATTGACGAAGAATCCGGAATGACCGGCGCCAAAGGATTACAGCCTGGTGTGCTGGAGGGCAAAATCCTGCTCAATCTGGATACAGAAGATGATCAGGAACTGACCATCGGATGCGCAGGCGGAAAAGATCTGGTTTTAGAAGGGACCTGTCAGGATGAGCCGGCTGATGGGTTGGTCGGGCGATTGCTTTCGCTCGGCGGATTGCAGGGCGGACATAGTGGTATCGACATCCATCTGGGGCTTGGCAATTCCAACAAATTGATGAACCGAATTCTGATGGGTGGAGCCGAGAAGTTTGGCCTGCGAGTATCCACAATCACAGGCGGTGGTTTGCGAAACGTGATTCCGCGTGAGTCAACAGCTCGAGTGGGCATCCCCACAGAAATGGCCGCCGCATTCGATCAATGGTACCAGGAGCAAACGCGGAAGATTTGCAATGAGTATGTGGCGACCGATCCGGAATGCAGGTTTCAAAGTGAACAGGTCGAAGTTCAATCGGTGATTGACTTGAAAACTCAAGCTTCCCTGTTGAATTGCGTAGATCAATGCTTGCACGGAATTCATAAAATGTGTCCGGCGATCGTGGACCTGGTTCAAAGCTCCAATAATCTGGCGCGAGTTGTCGTTGGCGATGGCAAGTTTTCAATTGCCTCGCTGGTGCGCAGCAATCTTGACGTTGAACGAGATGAACTTGCAGAATCGATTTCCGAATTGTTTCGTACGACAGGTGGTCAGGTCGAAAGCCCCGGTTCCTATCCGGGATGGGAGCCGACGCCAGAATCTGCGATCGTCAAGTTGATGACCGGTATCTATGAACAGATGTTCGGAGAAAAGCCACAAGTTCTGGCTTGCCACGCCGGTCTTGAATGCGGACTTTTGAGTAAGAACTTCCCGGGCATGCAAATGATTTCTTTTGGCCCGAATATACGTGGTGCGCATTCGCCCGATGAGACTGTACAAATCAGCTCGGTGCAGAAATTCTGGTCGTTGCTGCTGAACACATTGACACAAATCCCGGCAAATTAATCTTCTGGTAATCGATCTTGTCCGACTTTGACCGAATCCGAGTGGGCGGTGTGCCCGAGCACTTTAACCTGCCATGGTGCAACGCTTTGGCCGACGGTGCGTTTGATGATTTGCCGATCCAGGTCCAGTTCGATGAATACCCTGGTGGCACAGGCGAGATGACCAGTGCCATGAAAGAAGGCAGCCTGGACGTGGCGCTGTTGTTGTTCGAGGGCGCCGTTACCAATATTCTTCGCGAGCACGCTCATCGAATTGTCAAAGTCTACGTACGCTCACCGTTGATTTGGGGAATTCATGTCGCCGCGGACAGTTCGATCCAGTCGATTGACGAAATCAGTGACAAAGTCTACGCCATCAGCCGAGCCGGTTCCGGATCGCACTTGATCGCGATCGTAGATGCGGCCGAACGCGGGTGGCCAACGGAAAACATGAAATTTTCCAAAGTGGGAAACCTGACTGGCGCTCGTGAAAAACTGGCCAATGGCAAAGTTGATATCTTTCTTTGGGAGAAGTTTACCACCCAACCGCTGGTTGATAGTGGCGAGTTTC
>CAZOXC010000942.1:0-1738 GCA_964583205.1 uncultured Pirellulaceae bacterium
CACCACCAGTCCGTACAAGGATCAGGTTCCCGTTAAAGTCGAGCTGGTCGAAACGCTGCTGCAGATGCCGACATCCGGTTCGAATAGTCGAATTGATTTTCTCGAATACACACTGGGGGGAGCCAATCATCGGAAACGAAAACCACTTGACCGCCCAGGTCGTGGATTCGGACCACCCATCGATGAATCGTCGATCAGCAAGGATCGTCTACTGATTTTCGAAGCTGTTCAAGTATTGGAGAGCCTGGAATCTGAAATTTCCGGCGAAGTTGAATTCAATTTTTTGAAAGCCAGGTGCTATCGACGGTTGGCAGAGATTCAGTTCGTTTCCAAAGACCAGACCAAAGCCCAGGAATCGATTGAGCTGACCATTCAACTGCTCAATGAACTTGTGAAACTGGATCCCGACAATTTCGAATTCAAATTCGCTCTGGCTCAGGCTTATTCCACGCCGGTCAATTTGAAAAACACAACCAACTATCGAAACCTGCAAACCGCTCAGTCCATCGCGGAAGACCTGGGTGAACAGCAACCCAACAATCTGCGTTTCAAGTATCTGGAAGGTCAACTGAACATCCAACTGGCGCGAATTCACTCTCGAGATGATGACAAACTCCCCCAGGCGATCGAACGTCTGGAGGCCGCCATGGAAATTGCCAAGGAAGTTCGTCAGAAATCGCCGCGCACGACCAATCTGGATATGCGCTATGCTGAAACAAAACTGTTTTTGACGAATCTGTTATTGCGCAGCGATCGTCCGCAGGATGCGTTGAATGTCATTCAACAAAACATCTCCGAGATCGAATCTTTTCGCACTGATCGTCGCAGATTTCCCGTGATTGCCAGGATGTTGTCCCGCAGCTACACAGCACTGGGCGCCGCTTATCGAGAGCTTGGTGAAACCGGCAAAGCCGAATCTGCTGACGACAAGGCCCGCGAGCTGTCCCAAAACTTCAACCCGCCTAACCGAGGCGGTCGCAAGAAGAGCAAAAAATAGCCGTCTGGAATAATTGCAAACCGATGCGGCTGGCAAATCCCGGGGCATTCGATTTAAATTCTGGCTTGCAAAACGTCGCTCTTGCCTGAGTTCTTCTACAAACGCAGTTAGCTGTTTGCTGTTTATCTTTTCTGGCACAAATCAATCTTATTGTTGCTGGGCAATTTCGTATCTCGTGTTTTGTAGTTAGACTAATCACGGAGAGTATGTGCGATCAACAGAGGATGTGTTGAATCGCGTTATGAGACTAATAGATGGATTTGTTTAATTGATTCGGAGTTTTTAGATGACAACATTTTCTTTTTCAAAACAACTAATTGGCTTGTCAGTCGCCCTTGCGACTTTTGCCTTGGCCGGCCCCTCATTTGGGCAATTGATGGGCGAAGATTTGACACTAACTGATAGCATCCCTTTTGTCAGGTTCGTTGACGATCTTGGGACTACCGCAGACTGGCAACTGCTAGGGACTGGTTTAGGGTTTCGAGTTGAAGATGATGGGAACGGCGGAAACACTCCGTTTCGCATTGAATTAGGTGCCCGAGAGGATTCGTTGGTCGTTGACGAAGATGGACGCGTTGGTTTGGGCACACTAAACCCACTTGGTGTAATGGATATTCGCTCCATAGATGGAGGCGGAAACGTCCTTTTCAATCCCGACGAAACTGGCTTTAGTTCCATTTGGGTAGCTGAAACTGGTGAGGCAGCCGAGCTCATGCTGGAAACCACTGATGCAACCAAGTC
>CAZOXC010000943.1:0-1737 GCA_964583205.1 uncultured Pirellulaceae bacterium
GAAGAGCCGGAGTGGGCCGCCGGAAAAGGCGAAGCCGCTGAGGACGATGGCGAATACGAAGATGAAGACGAGTATGAAGACGACGATGAGCTGGAAGAAGATTCAGCTCCAGTTTCGATTCCTTTGATGATCAAGACGGCAGCCAAGAAGGCGCTGATGCCGAAAAAGAAAAAAGAGGAAGCCGCGACTGACGAAGCGCTGGCTGAAGAGGAGTCCGACCAGGAAACTCGAGTTCACACAGAACCGCATTTTTCGCTTAAAAAGGCCAAGCCCGCTGATGAGCGTCAGCAGGTAATCGAAAGTCTCAATGCGGCTTCGGAGTTTAGGGAAACCGATGACTACGATTTGCCCTCGATCGAATTGCTGACTCCCTCGGAAGGCATTTCGCTGGATGACCAGAAACGCGAAGCGGTGCGGAAGGGTAAGATCCTGGAGAAGACCTTTGAGAACTTCGGTTTGGATATCAAGGTTGTTGACTACGAAACCGGTCCGGTCATTACACAATTTGAGATCCAATTGGCTTCCGGCCTGCGACTGGCCAAGGTCACTGGTTTAGCCGACGATCTGGCGATTGCTTTACGAGCGCCCAGCGTTCGTATCGTGGCGCCGATTCCGGGCAAGAACACTGTCGGCGTGGAAGTGCCTAACGACAAACGGCAGGTAGTACGGCTGCGGGAAGTCATCGAAGACTCGACTGACAGTATGCGGAAGATGAAGATACCGCTGTATCTGGGGAAAAATGTTGCGGGTGACCCGATGGTTGCAGACCTGGCAGACTTGCCGCACTTGCTGATCGCCGGCCGAACAGGAACGGGTAAAAGTGTCTGTTTGAATGCGATCATCTCTTCGATTTTGATGACTCGCCGACCCGACGAAGTGCGGATGTTGATGATCGATCCGAAGATGGTCGAGTTGAGTGGTTATGCTCGCCTGCCGCACTTGATGCATCCGGTAGTGACCGACATGCGGAAGGCCGAGGCCATTCTGGCTTGGGCGGTCGACAAAATGGAAGAGCGGTATCGTTTGTTGGCCAAGGCCGGTGTGCGTCACGTTACCAGCTACAACTTGTTGACCGAAGATGAATTGATTGACCGCTTGAAGCCAATCACGGCGGAGGAAAGGGAAGCGATTCCTCAGAACCTTCCGTTTATTGTGATCGTGGCTGACGAAATGGCGGACTTGATGATGACCGCAGGTAAAGAAGTCGAATCGCACATTATTCGACTGGCACAAAAGAGCCGTGCGGTCGGCATCCACTTGATCCTGGCGACTCAAAAGCCGACGGTCGATGTGATTACCGGTTTGATCAAATCGAACTTGCCGGCGCGGATCAGTTTTCAGGTTGCCAGTCGTACCGATAGTCGAGTTGTGTTGGACGAAATGGGTGCAGAAAAGCTTCTGGGTAATGGCGACATGCTGTTCCTGTGGCCCGGTACCAGTATGTTGCTGCGTGGGCAGGGTACCTATCTGACCGATCAGGAAATTCAGTCGGTAACGGATTCGGTGAGTACTGGTGAGCAGAATTTTGTTCACGAGCTGATCAATTTGAAGGTCACCGATGGCGATTCGGAAACCGAACAGCGGATCAAAGATCGCGACGAACTTTATCATCGCGCCGTGGAGACCGTGATCGAGGGCAATCGAGGAAGTATCTCGTTGCTGCAGAAGAATCTGGGAATCGGATACGGCAGAGCGGCTCGCTTGATCGAGTACATGGAAGAAGATGGAGTGGTCGGG
>CAZOXC010000944.1:0-1735 GCA_964583205.1 uncultured Pirellulaceae bacterium
ACTGATAATCGCCCGGCGATCATTTTTGTTTTGCTGTGCCTGCAGACCGACGAATTCGGACCCGCACTCCGGACACATACACGCCTGGTCGGAAAGGATGCCTTCCACCAGCAAACTTTGTTGGCAACGAGTGCAATTGATCAAACTGTCAGAAAGATTTTTCATTCTCGAATCAACCTGGTTCTTGCGACAAGGTCCTGCAACCCATTCATCGGGATAAAGATGGCAATCAGCGCGCCTAGATAAAACATCATCATTGGATAGGAACCAATCGCTCCCGCCGCAAACGACAACGTATGCTCAAGCCCCTCGCTCTTATCAAACGATCCGTTGGTGACCACCACAACCCATGAGGCGGTCAGTGTAAAACTCAACATCATCGGCGACCAGGCAATCAGATTTCGGATCCCGCAATGCAGCCGACTGGCCAGCAAACCATCTTTAGCTCTTGTCACCCGCAATTTGATAATATGAAACACCAAACCGCCTCGGAAAAAGAACCCGATACAAAAACAGTTGATCAGCATTACCAGTCCCAACAGTGTCAGGGCCGGGAAAAAACTAATACTGGTGAAGTTGCCTAACAGGAACGCGACCAAAAATACGGCAGCCTGGAAAATCAGTTGTTCCAGCCCTGCTGAAATCGCAATGGCTCCCATTCTGTCGTCCCACTTCCATTTACTTGCTCGCTCGATGAACCCGGACAATTGATTCGAGGCCCAGCTGAGTGACTCGAAACTGTTATCCTGGGCACCCAGTTCCCGCGTAAACTCGACGAAATGAAAAGGCACTCGACATTTCCGTCTGGTTTGTTCGGCAAGTGTGTTGAGCACCGATATCGAGGGTGACTCGTCAATAGAGTCGCCCTGACCGATCCCAAGATTCTGTGTAACGAATTTGATCTGATTATTTTCGTCGATCCAGATCTGATTGATATTGGCCGCAGTATCTTTCGAGTCATCGCCGGGATGGGAATCTTTGATTTCCGTGGCCACTTCAGCCAGTAAGGGGCTGATTTCGGGCCAGTCCGGAGAGCGGGTACTCAACAACTTCCAAAACGGAATGCCCCGCACTGATTCCAGCACATCCCAGGATTTGCCTTCTTGATCCTGAAAACTGCTCAACCATTTTTGTTGTGCCGGACGACTTGTGGCGTTGCCCCGAGGAGAAAGACGAGCGTCAGATTCTGTCAACCAGACGTTCCGATCAAGCACCGAATCGCGAGCCAGGAATACATCCTTACCTCCTGATTGATTCAACGTGCCCAGGATTTCAAAGTTACCAATTCGTTCTCGTAAATCCTGAGACTTCGCCACGACCACCGGGATCAATGATCGATCGAGCACCTCTCGTGAAACATCTCTTTGTACTCGAGTACCCGAGCACAGTCCGTGAATTCCTCGGTAACCATTGCTTTTCCGAATGGTCAACAGAACCAGCGAACTGACGATCCATGTCGTAAACGACAAAAACTGCGCCTGAACCACCAGTTGAACTTGCCCTTTACCGTTAAAATCGCCGCTCTGGTTTCGAGCCGATTCCTCGACCAGATTCTCCAGTGTGGCGGAAATATCCAAAACGAACAGCGACAGCAGGCCGGTCACAGACACCGCGATACCGGGTAGCAACAGCGAGCGGATCAGGCTGCGAAACATGCGTGGGCGTTCCCCCTGCACTGTCGTGACTCGCAAACCCATCAATATTTTTCCGATGCTTCGGCCCAGCAGTCCTTCCA
>CAZOXC010000945.1:0-1735 GCA_964583205.1 uncultured Pirellulaceae bacterium
GCGAACCTGGCTGGACCGATCACTGGGAACTCGAAGGGTGAGGTTATGAGTGTATCCTGGCTTCAACACGGGGAAGGTTGCCTGGAAGGCTTTACCCTGATTAATGAGAGATAATGGCTCATCCTGATACTTTTGTTTGGGCAACTCAGGCTGGTTGGAAACCACTTGGCCCGGAATCAAGCGAGTGGTTTGCTCTGGAAGCCATTGTCCCACCGACCACGATGACTCTGAAGGACGCAACGTACCAACCGCCTCCCAAATCGAAGCAGTCTTGTCGTTAGCTATCGGATCGGCCGCCTCATCGGGAAGCACGACAAATGGGCGTCCCACTCGACGCAGTGGAGCCTCGCGACGACGGAACCGTGACCAAATGTTTTCGTCATCCTTAACGACTTCACAACGAACTTCATACACCCCTGGCTCGTCGGGAACCTGTTCTTGAATTTCGATCGCCTCGCTATTGCCGCGTGAATGAATCACCAACGGCCACCGGTGACTGCGAACCACTTCCCCTCGATTCACACGAACCAGTGAATACTGAAGCGACAAATTTTGGGAAGCGAACTCCTTCCAATGATTCGCTTGGACACGAAAATGGAAGTCAGAACCTGGCTGGTAGTACTTGGATTGATCGACACGGTCAACTCGCAGCGTATCCTCGGGAATCCGGCTTAGCGACCAACCTTGCTGGGTCGCAGGCTCGCCCGCCTCCTGGCCGATTGAACCTGATTCGATCAGATCGAGCAGTGGAATTTCGCGAGTAACCGTTGATCCTTCGGTGGTCTCCCAACGAGTACTAGATCGAATCTGGATTGCCACCTTCGCACTACGAGACGCGCGAATTCTTAGCTGAACGCTACCACGATCCTGTGGATAGCGAGGTCGGAAAGACACTTCGTTGGCCGAGACATCAAAGGCGCCTGTGGTAAGTGGCGATTCACATTGATTCTCAATTTCACTGATCGGCCTGGCGGGCCCGTTGTCATCGATCACTCGAAGCGAAACATTCCAATATTGTGCGTTTGGAGTCTCCCACTGATAGAGCAGTCGCAAATCGACTTGGTCATTATTGGGAAGAGCCGCGCTGGCAACGCTTCCTTGGACAAAGATCGCGACACAAAGGCAGCACAACGCTGATTGAAACCAGCGTGATGCGAAGATCGGTGGGCAAAGACTTCCTTGTCTAGCCATCAATCAAATCACCAAGGTGTGAAAATTGTATGAATCCACCATCGCTGATGAACTTCTGTTAGTGAATAATCGACACTAACGGCACTGGAGTATCTGGGAAAGGTGAGAAATTCCAGAAAGGAATGTTTCCCGTTCAAGTTTCATGATGCCAGTGATCTGAATCCCGTCAGGAAAGCGTTTCACTGGTTTCACAACCGTCGTTTCACGAAACAAGTTCTGTGGCATCCCAAGGATTCACCCAGTCGGACCAACTATCCAGATAGGTTACGTAAGCCTCGCAGGTGTCGGCTCGCTCTTCGATCCACCGCTTTCCCTCGGCAACCAATTCGACTTCTTGCTCGATCGTGCAGTTGCCCATCAAGACTTGGGTTCGCAAAAACACAAAGTACGTATCCAAGACATCGCAGCGACAGTAATCACTAATCGCCATCAGCTTGCCCTCGTCGTATTGCTGCTGGACTTGATCGCCTCGGATATCCATTTTGCCGGGTTTGCCAAGCAATTGGGCAATGAGGTTCAGTCCACCGTTGCAACGGGCAGCACC
>CAZOXC010000946.1:0-1729 GCA_964583205.1 uncultured Pirellulaceae bacterium
CAACCGTCTGATAAAACTGTTTGGGTTGAATCCAAAAGTAACCCAGGCGACTGTACAGCTTATGACTGATTTCCGGGAATTCATTGCTGATCGGGCCAGCTCATTTTTGAGTGGTGGCATGCGAGAGATGTTCCAACTGGCGGCGAATCTGAAAGATCCTGTCAATCTGGCCATTGGGCAGGCCGATTTCGACGTTCCGCCATCCATAAAACAGGCGATTCATCAGGCAGTCGACGAAAATCACAACGACTATGCCCTCGCTCAAGGCATCGCGCCGCTGGTCAAGCGGATTCAGCAACAGGTCGATGATCAATTTGCTCACCAGGATCGCCAGGTCTTCATTACCTCGGGAACCTCGGCCGGCCTGAACCTGGCAGTCCTGACCTTGATCAATCCCGGCGAAGAACTGATTTATTTTGACCCGTATTTTGCCATGTACCCTGCCCTGGGCCAGATCACCGGTGGCGTGTCGGTCAAAATCGACACTTATCCAGAGTTTCAGGTAGACATCGATCAAGTCGAATCGGCGATCACCGAACGTACGAAGTTGCTGATCGTCAACTCGCCCGCCAACCCAACCGGATATTGCTTGCCGGAAAATTCGCTCAAGGACTTGGCGGACCTGGCCCGGCGACACAATTTGATGGTCATCTCAGACGAAATCTACAGCAGCTACAGTTACGACCGGCCTCATCGTTCCATCGCCGAATTCTACCCCTCGACCATTGTGATCGACGGCTTTTCCAAGAGCCACGCAATGGCTGGCTTGAGGCTGGCCTACGTCCATGGACCATCCAAAATCATCGAAGCCATGATTCAGCTGCAGCAGTTTACGTTCGTCTGCGCCCCGCATCCGGTGCAATGGGCTGGCCTGGCAGCAATCGAAACCGAAATGTCAGAGTTTGTCAGCGAATACCAAAAGAAACGTGACTGGCTGGTGGACGAGTTGTCGAGCGACTTCGAGATTGCCAAGCCAGGAGGGGCTTTTTACGTTTTTCCGAAATTGCCCTGGGGCAGCGGACGCGAGTTTTTCGAAGCAGCACTGGCCGAAAACCTGATTCTGATCCCCGGAAAGACATTCAGCGAGCAGGATTCTCACTTTCGAATTTCCTATGCAGTACCCGACAACAAGCTGCAACAAGGCGCAGAATTGCTCAAGAAACTTGCTCGAAAAAAATCGGCAACCGCCAGCTCATAAAGCCTCGCAGCGCCAGAATCACCGCAGCGTCAGAATCACCGCAGCGCCAAAATTACCGCCTTGCGAATGGCGAGGTTTGCTGGTTTTTCACGTGAGACTGTGGAATATCGAATCCCATTGGCCGTCCACCCATGATTTCTGGCCCAGCTCGATTATCGGGGAACGGATCATACAACACGGCTTGATTGCGTTGATAATGTATCGGGCCAGGAGGACCAAGATTCGGTCGTATGCCGCAGCCGATCAGCTGAAACAACATGGCAACACAAAGAATTGTCAAACAGTAACGCATACCTGAACCCGGAATTAAGACGCGGGAGGGTAGACGCATCATCTGGCGCCGGCAAGCCGAACTTGGCCTTAATTCGCTAGCAGACTGTCGCTATTTCTATCAGTGGCGACCAACCTGCAAAACTCAAGGCACATAGATTTCAAGCAACTCGACTTCGCCATTGGGAATCAAATCCACTTTTTCCAGGCAAGCCGGCAACAGCGCGGTCTGTCCCAACGTTAGTGGCTGGCCAGAGGGAT
>CAZOXC010000947.1:0-1729 GCA_964583205.1 uncultured Pirellulaceae bacterium
GGTACTTGCTGAGCCGTTTGAAGTAGGCGACTCGAGTCTGCATGGGCCATTTTTGATGAGCATGGCTGAGTCGAGCCAGAAGCTCTTCGCGTCTGACCACAAAAACCGCGCCGGTCAACGCAGTGTTGGTCTTGATCGCGCCGAAACTGAACATGGAAATATCGGCACGCTTGTCGCCACCATAACTTCCGCCGATGTAAGCCTGGGCACAATCTTCGACAACCAGCAAATTGTGCTCGCGAGCAACTTCCATGACCGCATCCATGTTGGCCAACCCGCCAAAAAGATGTGCCACGACGATCGCTCTGGTCTGCGGTGTAATTTTGCGTCTGATACTTTCGGCCGTCATCGACAAGTCGTCAATGTCGATATCCACACCCACGGGCACCATGCCATGTTCTTCAACAATCCGAGGCATATCGGGAATTGTCAAACCGGACATCAACACTTCACTGCCGGCCGGCCAATTCAAAGTGCTCAACAACAGATCGAAACCACTGCGCACCGAAAGACAGGTGAAAGTCTTGCCCCGTCCCCATCGTGCCTCGATGCGATCAAGGCTGCGTTCGCGGTTTTCAAAGGACAAACATTCAACCATTCCACGAAGTAACTCTCGTGGAGAAATCTCAATTCGTTTTCGGACCCAAAGTTTTAACATCAATAATTCCTGACTTTCCAGACTCCAATATATGATGTTTGATAAGCCAAAGTAAGTTATTTTGCAGGTTGCTTTATCAACTCATAACAGTTTCGTTATCATGTCACGAAAATTGAGCCCGCTTTTGGGAATGTTTTCGTAATTCTTGGATTTTTCAGGGCCACCCGGCGAAAAACCCGGAACAATATCACCCAAAAGAAACCTCCTGACAACGAAACTGAGCACCCATGTCTATCTGGCACTTGCCCCCTGATCTCAATCTGATCCACAGCTATAGCGAAAACTCATTGGTCCAGTGGCTGGGAATCGAGTTTACAGAAGTGGGCGAGGACTTTCTGAGAGCCCAGATGCCAGTCGACAAACGGACTCGGCAACCGGCAGGCGTGCTGCACGGAGGAGCCTCGGTTGCGTTGGCCGAAACCGTGGGGACCTGGGCTTCATCGTTTACGGTCGACCATCAACAGTTTCATTGCGTCGGAATGGAGATCAATGCCAATCATCTGCGACCCGTTTCGCAAGGAATTGTTGTGGGAACTGCGCGACCAGTTCATCTGGGAAGAACCACTCAAGTCTGGGGCATTGAAATCACCAACGAGCAGGACAAACCCGTCTGTGTCTCGCGGTTAACGATCGCTGTGCTGCCCAAGCCATCGGAATACCGAGCCACATCCTGAGAAAGCAGTGATCGTTATTTGATCTGCTTGATTGCCTCTACAACATTGGCAGGCAATGCAGGCAGGGCCTTTTCGGTCCATTCGGATTCCAGTGCCTCGGCAAGCGACAGTCTGAGTTCGTCCTGCTTTTTCGCGATTTGTTTGTTGATCTTTTTGACCAGCTTTTCTTCTCGCTCTTCGATCTTTTCGTCCATAATTTTCCGCGCCGCCTTGCCGACCTGTTGAGAAAATTCACCGCCCAGTTTGCTGACACGGTCCAAACGAAATTCGTCAACGTGCAAGTCAGCCGCAACCACTTCAGGTATGAAAATCACGTCCGGTGGAAACTCGCCGAAGTCCAGATTGATTTTCATTTCGCAATCCAACGCCAGTCGCACTTTGGCGCTACCTTCGCCGC
>CAZOXC010000948.1:0-1729 GCA_964583205.1 uncultured Pirellulaceae bacterium
TTCGAGGACGACAGTCTGGCTCGGTACGTCAACCAAGGTCGCTGGGCCTGGGGTTCAACTTTTGTTGACCATGACAATGACGGCTGGCAGGATCTTTTCGTTGCCAACGGGTACATTACGGCCGGCGACTCCGGGGACTTGTGAAGTTTCCTGTGGCGACAGGTTCTGTCGGGTGCGGAAAACAGTCAACAAGTTTGCGACGGGAGCGCGCAGATCTTACAGATAGCTCGAGGAGCCAGCACCAATCAACTTGATGAAATGCTGCACCAGGGCCGTTCTTTGAGCGGACACGAACGAAATTGTTTTTTTCAGAATACGCTGGCCGATGACCGGACAAATCGGTTTGCCACCATGTCTGCCATCTCCGGACTGGATTTTGACGACGATGGACGAGCCGCCGCGCTGGTCGACTGGGATCAGGACGGCGACCTGGATTTGTGGTTAACCAACCGCAACGCGCCGCGAGTCCGCTTAATGCTCAACACGCAGGAAAACGAAAACAGCTACGTGCAACTAAAACTGGTGGGCAACGGAACGGACACCAACCGCGATGCCGTGGGGGCTCGAGTCAGCTTGACGTATCGCAATTCGGCTGCAGATCAGGAACCAGTCACCTTGATAAAAACGCTTCGAGCGGGCGAGGGCTTTTTAACTCAATCAAGCGACGTGATGCATTTCGGAATCGGCAGCGACAACGAATTGGTGAGCGTCACAATTCGCTGGCCGAACCAGCAGCAGGAGTTCGAGGAATTCACTGACATTCAATTGAATGCTCGAAATGTCTTGCAACAAGGCAGCGGCAGCGCGGAACTGTCGGCCGAACGCAAACTTGTCAGCGGACTGAAACCGCAACGCCTGACCGCACCTCAGCCGCCGTCCACGATTCGAATTCCACTGGTTTATCGACTGACAGCTCCGCCGCTGGAATATCGCTCGTTCGACGGCAAATCGGTCAGGCACAAGTCCAGTGGAAAGGCCACGCTGGTAAATTTGTGGTCGAATACTTGTTCTCCCTGCGTCAAAGAGTTGGGCGAGTTCGCTGAAAACTACGATCGACTTCAAAAGGGCGGCATCGACGTTCTGGCTATTTCTGTTTCCGAATTGGAGGGGAACCCTGACGCTGTCAAAAACTCCAGCGAGTTTGCCGAGAATCTGGAACTGCCTTTCCCGGCTGGAATGGCCACTGCTTCCTTGATTGAAGAACTCAAACGCCGACACGATGCGTTGATCAAGATGGATCGAGCCTGGACTTTACCGGCCAGCTTTCTGATCGATGAAAATGGTGAAATCGATGTGATCTACAAAGGCATCGTGGAGATTGACACCTTGTTGAGTGATGTCGCGGACACTTCATCGACTCCATTGACTCGTTTCGAAAGGGCCGCCGGGCTACCTGGCCTGGCACTGAACCATGAAATTTTTGCCTCGGTACTGGATGGCGGACAAGTCGGCGTGCTGGCCAAACTGGCTCGCAACCTGAAAGATGAACTGCGGTTCGACGAAGCGATCGAGATGTACCGGCTGGCGATTGATTATGAACAGGAACAAGCCGCCGTTTACAACGAAATCGCTTTGGTTCAATCGATCAAGGGCGACGAAGTTTCGGCAATTGACAGCTTTCGCCAGTCGCTGAAATCCGAACCCGACAATTCGATCGTGATGGTGAACCTGGCTCAATCACTAATTCGCGAGTCAAAGTTCAGGGAAGCCAAACAGCAACTTGAGAAGG
>CAZOXC010000949.1:0-1723 GCA_964583205.1 uncultured Pirellulaceae bacterium
CTGTTTGGACTGTGGGTCAGTTGCTGGATCGTCGGACGTACATCGATGGTCGATCCATTTCCAAAACGGATGCGTTCCTGGGCAGTTGCCGGCGCCGTCGGCGCGGTACTCGGTTGGCTCTCACTAGGGTTACTGGGTGATGTCGTCGAAAAACGTTACGAAAACAATTTGCGTCGTGAATTGGTGGAGCGTGGTGCCGAACTTGAAGATGACGTTGCCCACAATCCAAATCACTTGAATTGGAAACCGTATACCAAGCAACGTCTTCAGGAAGAATTTGCGGCAGGCAACAATGTGATGGTCGACTTCACGGCCGATTGGTGACTGACTTGCAAACCCTTAGAACTGTATGTTCTAAATTCAAAAGCCGTTAAAGAAGAAGTTGAACGACTTGGGATTACTCCCATGGTTGTTGACTGGACCAATAAGAATGAAGAAATTGGCAAGTTCCTTGATGCTCTGGGTAGTCGCCAACTTCCGGTCGTCGCGTTCTTCAATGCTTCAAAACCTAACCAGCCGATCGTGCTGGCCACAGGTACTTACTCGATCAACGATGTGTTGACTCGTCTGGAAAAGATCGGACCCTCGTCCAGCGTCGGTGGCGATTCCGGTGATTCAGGATCTTCGCTGGTCGCCAATCAGTCGAGTTCCGAGAACGAATAAAATTGATCGAGAATGATCAGTGACAGTAAACATTCAACAAGTTCGATACAAAAATCGGACTTGTTTTTTTTATCGATCCACACGTTTTAGCGTACGAGAATCGATGAAAAACTTCGTGCGATAATTCACGATGTCTGCTCTCCCCCTTAGCCGGGATTGCTGGGAGGCTGATTTCCCTAGGCGATTCGGAATTTCTTGTGTTGGCGGAACGTGGCTTTACGCTTCGGGTAGGGTTTAAGAGAATTAACGGGGTTAACGGTTCCGGTCGGGTTTAACTTCAAAACAAGTCAGCTGTGAACCGAATTTTCAATATACAGACACACCGAATGCCCATGCGTAGGTCTGTTAAATCAAGTTCCCTCGATCAAGAGAAAATTTCATGGCGGACGTTCTAAAACCATCGGCGGACTCTCCGGAACAATCATCACAATCAAGCACCACTGACGAAACGACTCGGCCCTACGTTACACAGACGACCGATGTCGATCCGATTGAAACCGAAGAGTGGATCGACTCGCTGGAATACGTGATCAATTCACGCGGGCCAGATCGAGCCAAGTATTTGTTGTCGGTTCTGGAAGCTCGAGCCAAAGCGGAAGGCGTTGAGTTGGAGACCAAGTCCAACACGCCTTACATCAATACGATCCACGTCGATCAACAGCCGGCCTACCCGGGCAATCGTGAAATTGAGCGTCGCATCAAGAGCATCATTCGCTGGAACGCGATGGCGACGGTGGTGCGAGCCAATGCCCGCAACAAAGGCATCGGCGGGCACATCTCAACTTATGCCTCGTCCGCCACACTTTACGAAGTGGCCTTTAATCACATTTTTCGAGGTCGCGGCGAGAGCGGCTACGATGGCGACCTGGTGTATTACCAGGGACATGGCTCGCCCGGAATTTATTCTCGAGCCTTTATGGAAGGCCGTTTCGACGAAGAGAACTTGAACAACTTCCGATTGGAAGCTTCTTCTGAAAAAGGCCTCTCGTCTTATCCGCACTCCTGGTTGATGCCGGATTTCTGGGAGTACCCCACGGTCTCGATGGGACTGGGTCCAATC
>CAZOXC010000950.1:0-1718 GCA_964583205.1 uncultured Pirellulaceae bacterium
CAGCTTATCCATTCTGCCTGAACCAACACAAGCCGAGAGACGTAACGGCGTTATTTCTCACAGATTTCAGTATAGCCTGCCGGAATTTCTCTGCATTTTACTCGCCAAAGCTGGAATAATATCATTGCGCCAAATTCGCAGATTCATTCGGAACCAGAGAATCGGGATCTGCGTCATAGTTACAGGTCAAATCTGCATCGACTATGATCAAGTCCACCTTTTATTCGATATCCGGGAGAGCACCATGAGTAAATCTTCGCTTTTCAAGTTGGCTCTGTTTTGCATTTTGGGTCCGGCAGCGATCTTGGCAATGTTCGTCATTTTTATCGGACCTGCATCTCTCAGCACGCCCACGATCGGCAATGCAGACCCGGACCAATTAACAAAAGAACGCCAGGCAGCAATCGAATCATTCAACAGTTCTTTCTCCATTCAAGAAGGAATTAAATTCCGCAACCTCGAGGTGTTTGCTGTTTGTAGTCAGCAGCCGATGGACAACGACAACTACATTACGCTTGCCGAGGGCCTTGAATCCGGTCAAGTGAAAATTTATGAAAAGAGCGCCCAAGCAGTTACAACGGTTGAAAGTTTGGCCCAGGAAATCAGCACCGGGAACGATGTGGATCGTATATACGTTGTCAACAAGTCAGATAAAGACTTGTACCTGATGCCCGGCGAAATTGTTTATGGCGGCGATCAGGATCGTTGTGTCGGTCGAGAATACGTGGTCAAGCCGGACAAAAAACGATCGGTTCCCATCGAAGTATTTTGTGTCGAAGAAGGTCGCTGGGGTGCTCGCTCAGAAGACGACACCATTGAACAACTACAAGTCGCGGACGCGATCAACGTGCAGAACGGCCGGTTGTCGCCTCAGGAAAAAGCGAAACTTGCCAACGACGGGCAATTTGTAGCCAGTTTTGGAAACGTAACCAACTCGGTCCGCAAAGCTGCTCAATTTGACAAGCAACAAAGCAAGGTGTGGGAAGAAGTGGCCGATGTTAACTCGCAATCCGGCGTTGCCAGCCCTTCAACTGCCTTCACCAAAAACTACTCGGACGAGAATACGCTCGAGACGATCTCGGATTATCAGGATTCCTTGCTGGCGAAAATCGATCAACAGGAAAACGTTGTCGGTGTGATCATTGCAGTCGACGGCAAGGTTGAATCGATGGACGTATTTAATTCGAGTTCTTTGTTCCGCAAACTCTGGCCTCGTTTGCTCAAAAGCTTTGCTTTGGAAGCAGCCAGTAGCAGCAAACCAGTTTCGGATGCCTCACTGGCCATTGAAGACGCACAGGAATTCGTTTTCAAATCGATTGGAACCGTAAAATCACAGGAAACTGACCAAGTCGGTTTGGCCGTGACGACTCGCGAGTCCGAAGAGGTCATCAGCATGACTGCTTCGCATGACGCCCCCAATGGTGCAGCTCCAGCAGACTCCTTTGAGCAATCGGTCCACATGTCGGCATTTGCTAAGTAGAAACCCCCAAGTTTGCTTCGCATTCCGATGTTTTATGCCACGAGAGGAAACATTTTCAATTTCAAGTAGAATCTGAATAACGGTGTGAATGCTCGTTTTTCATTTTTTTGTAACTATGAATTCGGATCCCGCTCGAAAAATACAAACTGCCTGCCAAGCTTGCAACAAACGGTTCTCTGTACCAGCTCGGGCAATCGGCAAACAGGTCGCTTGTGCGTACTGTAAAAAAAGGTTTACG
>CAZOXC010000951.1:0-1711 GCA_964583205.1 uncultured Pirellulaceae bacterium
ATTGCAGGCAGTGGTCACGGTCGGCGTAATTGTTCAGCGGTCCTGACTTGTCGATAATTCGAACGCCCGGTTCCTGCGTCTGCATTTCTACTCGCTCAATCTCATCCAATCGGCTCTTAACCTGAGGATGCAGTTCCAGTGCACATTCCACAGCCGTTTGTGCATGGAACTCAGCCGGGAACGAAATTTTGAACAGCACATTTTCCATGACGTAACTCTCCAGGGGCTGGGCAAGCGTAACTTCATTCCCCTTGAACAGCACGTCCTGAAAACCCCACTTGGTTGCGGACAAAGCTGTTTCGTAGCCCATTTCTCCGCTGATGGCGATCAAAGCCAATCGAACGCCTCGGCTGGTCGCATCGCCGGCGGCCCAACTCTTGCGAGACCCGGTATTGGGAGCATGTCGGTAGGTTCTCAAGGCACCGCCATCAATCCAGGCATTGGAAACTGCGTTGCGAGTCTGCTCTTCGGAAGCACCCAGCAACTTGCAAGCCACAGCCGTACTGGCGACTCGCACCAGCAACACGTGATCGAGACCGACTTGATTAAACGAGTTTTTCAATGCCAACACGCCTTGAATCTCGTGAGCTCGCACCATCGCGTCCAGCACATCACCGACTGTAACAATCTGTCGATTGACTCGGCACTGATAATCGGCGCAAGCCAGAATCGCACCGAGGTTGTCTGAGGGATGACCCCACTCGGCCGCCAGCCAGGTGTCATTGAAATCCAGCCACCGCACAAGCGTACCGATATCGAAGGCAGCTTTGACCGGATCCAGTTGCGAAGGCGTTCCCGGCACTCGACAACCACCGGCCATGTTCGCACCCGGCACAACCGGCCCCAGCATTTTAGTGCAGGCCGGGTATTTCATCGCCAACATGGAACAGCCCAAACTGTCCATTAAACACCAACGAGCGGTATCACGCGCGAGATCACTGTTGAGTTCCTGTTGATGAGTATAGCGAGCAATCTCGGTGACAACCTGATCCATAAAACTTGATCCTTGATGTTATTAAAAAATGATTCAGTTCACTCAACATGCAGCGATTGCATGCCAAGCGTTGATGTGCGGAAAATTAAGTATGCTGTATTTTGTATGCTGTATTTTGTGTGCCGTGTTCGAAACGATCACTCAAACTATCGCTGCGAGATCTCAACATAGCTTCGAGGCTCCGGACCAATGTACTCGGCACCGGGTCGAATCAATTTGTTGTCTGCACGTTGTTCGAACACATGCGCGGCCCAACCTGTAATTCGGGACAATACAAAAATCGGCGTGAATAGCGGCGTGGGAATTCCCAGAAAGTGGTAAGCCGACGCACTAAAGAAGTCGAGGTTCGGGAACAACTTCTTTTCTCGCCACATCACATCGGCGATGCGTTCCGAAACCGGGTACAACACGGTATCGCCAACGGACTGACCCAGTTTCTGAGCCCACACTTTGATGATTTCGTTTCGAGGATCCGAGACCGTGTAAACTCGATGCCCAAATCCCATAATTAAAGATTTGTTTGTGAGCATTTCCATGATGCCGGCTTCGGCTTCCTCGGGAGTTTGGAACTTTTCGATAAGTTCCATAGCGGCTTCGTTGGCTCCACCATGCAGGGGACCTCGCAAAGTTCCGATTGCCCCGGTGATGGCCGAATGAATATCGGACATCGTCGCCGTGCAGACTCGAGCAGTAAATGTCGAGGCATTAAATTCGTGC
>CAZOXC010000952.1:0-1711 GCA_964583205.1 uncultured Pirellulaceae bacterium
GGCAGAAATACTCGGGTGACCGCGACACCGCTGGTGCATTACGAAATCAAGCGTTTGATCGCCGCCGCAAATCGACCCAGCAGTTCCGGCGCACGGGATCGCGAAAGTGTGACTGTATCGCTGCAGAATACCGAGGCCGGGATCGATAAGATCCTGGAATACGTCGCGGATCGAATGGAGCTGGAACTGGAATACGATGCGTCGCTGGGCAGCCAATTGGCTGGTCGAGTTTTTGTGGACGTTTCCGGTGTGACTTACGATGAGTTGATCGAGGAAGTTTTGCAATCGACAGGCCTCAACCATCGAATAGAATCAGGTAAGCTGATCATCTTTCGTCCTCGATGATCTGGTTTCAATTCCCCTGAAGTCGCTTGTTTCAAATGCCTGTCGAAAACGACAATCAATCGGTCGCCAGCGTAACCTACGTCAATATTGCCGGCTACCGATTTGTTGATCTGGAGAACCTTGAAGAGTTGCGCCTGGAATTGCGTGATTATTGCCGCAGCGCCGGTTTGAAGGGTACCATTCTGTTGAGTCAGGAAGGTATTAACTTATTTATGGCCGGCGAGCGGGACGCGATCGATGACTTTGTCGAACTGTTGACTGCCAAGGCACCGTTTGCGGGAATGGAGTTCAAAGAAAGTCCCAGCGACCATCAGCCATTCAGCCGAATGCTTGTTCGCATCAAGAACGAGATCATTGCTTTCGGTCAGGAGAGTGTGGTTCCGTCCGACTATACTTCAAAAAAGATCTCGGCCAGCGAATTGAAGCAATGGCTGGACGAAAATCGTGACGTGATCCTGCTGGACGTTCGCAACGATTACGAAGTCGAAGTGGGAACGTTTGAAAACGCTTTACCAGCCGGGATCGACAACTTTCGTGAATTTCCCCGCGCGGTTGAGCAACTTTCTGACGAACTCAAACAAAAACCGCTGGTGATGTTCTGTACCGGTGGAATTCGTTGTGAAAAAGCCGGGCCGTTTATGGAACAAGCGGGTTTCGAAAATGTTTTTCAGTTGGATGGAGGCATTCTCAAGTACTTTGAAGATATCGGCGGGCGGCATTATGAAGGTGACTGCTTCGTATTCGACAAGCGTGTGGCCGTCGATTCCGATCTTGCCGAGACCGATGCAACCCTGTGTTACGCTTGCCAGGCTGTGCTTGACTCTGAACAAGTACAATCGCCTCGATACAATCCGCCATTGAGTTGTCCGATGTGCTACGTGGAGCCAGATGAACAAATGGTTCAATCCATAGCGGCCCGGCATCAAGCGTTGAAGAAGGTAACCAGTGTTTTGCCCGGTTCAATACCTTACGAGAACATTCGGCCGTTGCGAGTGGGGCAGCGGCACGACGGGATGACGCTGCTGCAATTCCTGGCGGACATTTTTCCGCATCTGGAAGAGGGCTACTGGTCCGATTCGATTGATGGTCAGCGAATTAAGTTTAACGATGAACCTTTGTCAGCAGACAGCCTGTTGCAGACGGGGCAAAAATTGACCCACCATTTTCCACGCCTGGTAGAACCGGATGTGGATCCAAACCTGACGATCGTGTTTGAAGATGAACATCTGGTTGTTGTCAACAAGTCCGCGCCTTTGCCGGTGCACCCTTCAGGGCGATTCAATAAAAATACGCTCAAGTACTTTCTGGATCAGGTTTACGCTCCGCAACTGTTGCGGCCCGCTCATCGTCTGGATGCATACACAAC
>CAZOXC010000953.1:0-1709 GCA_964583205.1 uncultured Pirellulaceae bacterium
CATCGTGGCGGCGGTGGCCTATATGGTTTATATCCGGTCAATCCACTTGAGCATCATGGTCTTGCTGTTGCTGGTGATCGGTACCAGGCATCCGAAAACTCGAGATGACACGGTCGAGCTGGGACCAGTCCGAGTCGCGATGGGGCTGGCTTCGCTGGCGATTCCCGTGCTTTGCTTCCCGGCCAGAATTTTTATTCTGTACGAGTAAGCACAACGTATTCAGGGAACGTCATCAGACGACTGGTCGTTGTCGTCGACCTTGGAAATTTTCTGGATGAATTCCTGATCGGCCTGGCTGAGCAGGCTGACTTCAACATTGGCAATGCTGCCATCTTTCATTTCCAGACGGACCTTGCCATCGACCACTTCAACAAACTTGGCTTCAATCTTGTGACTGCCGGTTTTGTCGACCCAGGTCCTGACCGAGTCTTTTGTGAGTTCCGCTTGATTTTCCATCTGAAACGGACTGGTGACGGAAGGCTGATCGTTTCGCGAGTTGTTGGTGACGGCTTTACCGTCTCCGGAAGGCTTTTTGCCGGTCCACTCTCCGACCACTTCTTCCTCACCGCCTGTTCCGGTGAAATTCTGCGCGAACTCTTTAAACTCTGCGAGCATAAATGAATCACCACTGCCTTTGCTGGCTGTGCTTTTCGAGCTCAGTAACTCAATCGCCGCATCGACGTCAGCCAGAGCCGATTCCAGTTTCTGCTTTTCCTCGTCATTCATTCGGCCTGTCGCTTTGTCAAAAATCGCCTGGTTCTCTTTCAAGTCAACATTTCGAGGCTTGAGCGTTTTAACCAACGAAGCGGCAAAAGCTTTCTCGTAACTGTTGCGACCATGTTTCGCATACAGATCCCAGCACCATCCGGATTTGGGGTATTTGAGTGCGCCTTCGTGAAAAGTATGGATCGCATCTTTGTTCTTTTTCAACTTCAACAGACAGTTACCCAGCAGCATGTAAACTCGATCATCGTCGGCACCATAGGGAGCCACATCAATGGCTTGCAGAAGGTAATTGGTGGCCGAATCGTATTCACTGCCCAGGCTGTACATAAAGCCCGCGTTATAAAACAACTCCCAGTTGTCTGGATCGTAAGCAATTGCTTCGGCATAAGCTTGCCCGGCAGCATTAAAGTAGCGTGACTTAAAGCCGCTGTCGGAATTGGCCGCCAGTCGACCCAGACGCCTTGCTTCAACCAGCAATTCTTCCAGGATATTGTCGGGATTCTCAGATTCGTCGAATTTGACAAACTGTTTCCGCTCGGTCTTCTCAAATTCATGCAGCGGTAAAGCGAACCCCACATTTTCAGCATTGTCAAACTTGAGCGTAGCGACACCAATCACTTCGCCTCTGGAGTTGCAAATGGGTCCACCGGAATTTCCGGGATTGATGGCAGCGTCGACTTGATAATATTTAATGCCTTCCAGTTCCCGATCAACGCCACTCAGTAATCCTGAAGTGATCGTCTTGTTCAATACCATCCGGCCTGCGGCGGGATTACCGATCGCGAACACGCGTTGGCCAATGGTGCCTTTACTGTCACTGATTTCTGCCGGTATTAATTCGCCACGGTGTTCTCGAGGATCGATTTTTACCAGAGCCAGATCTTTGTCTGGATGTTTGCTGATTAAACGCACGCGATGGAAGATCACCTGGACCAGTTTGTTTCCGCGTTTAACATCCACCCGACATTGAAACGGTCCGCCAC
>CAZOXC010000954.1:0-1702 GCA_964583205.1 uncultured Pirellulaceae bacterium
GTTGTATGTCTCTGGCTTGGTCAGAGAACGACAAAGAACGCTTTCAAATTCTCTGGTGGCTTGACCTGTTTGAAGGTAAGCGTTGGCCAAAGGAAATCAGCGGCGTCGAATCTGCAGGTGTAGCTGCCTACTGTGTTGCTAGATCCCTTCACGGCCATCCGCCCGAGCCAAGGCTGGATGAGTGGGTTGCTGTTTCAGCAGCCGTCCCGGAAAACGTTTCGGAATATCGTACACCTGCGCAAGCTCCGCCGCTTAAAGTCGGCAACCCGCGTTTAAAGGTAAAAGAGGCTCGGGATGCAAACTTGAATTCGCTCTTCTTTGAACGCGAGTTTCGTGAACATAGTCAACATGAGTGGAACGACTTGGTCGAAGGTACGCGTTTGAGGGTGGAGACAGTCAACACCCTCGATGACGCGTACGAATCGTTGTTGCTTACCAACACAAAACTTAAAAAAGCAAACGAACACTCATTTGTCTCTCGTGGCCGGGAGACGCCTGCAGACTGGTTTGCAAATCACGTTCGGACTTCGACTGAACCGGAGTTTGTCGAAGCTAGCTCGAAAGAAAAGGATAATTGAGATGGCGGATATTTTTTTAACAGCTCAACCGATTTGGCACCTGCACGTCAACGACCAAGAATCGCTTAAAAACGAAAGGGCTCTCGATATCATTTGGGAAAGTGGCGTTAGCGAGAACGATCCTGGCGACGAACAAGATTTGGTGCGCAAAGGAGCCGGTTTTGAAGACGAACGATTTCAAAGAATGATGGAAATGGAGGGCGGTGAAGAAGCAGTAAACCGCAAAGAGTCGCTCTTCGATTGGTCTCGCCTTTCAAGTGATGAAGCTCGCGAATCCGATCGATCGGCGGACCGAGACATCATGATTGATCACGCCGTTAGTGATCAGACTGATTGGAAACGAGTCTTGTTGGTATGCGGCGCTGGCTACGGCAAAACGACCAACTTGGAGTGGCTTGCCGCTGAACTAAACGGAGAAGAACGCCGCGATGACAAGAACTTTGCCATCTTTGATGAACTACACGGCTTGATCAATAACTTGGCCTCTGATGAGGGCCGGATAAGTGTAGTTCAGTACGTCGCCAACAAGCTGGAGACCTGGGGTGGCTTTTCAAAAGAGGAAGCAACTTCGCAAGCGAGCCGTTTGATCAGTCGTGGACGAATCACATTTCTGCTTGACAGTCTAGATCAAGCAGACCGACCTAGGGCAATGGACGCAATCCTTCAGTTGCATAGGGACGCACCGGAATGTCGTATCTGGATCTCTGGTCGTCCGTATGCATTTCGAGAGACAGAAAAGTCGTTGCGAAAGATGGCACATTGGCAGTTTCTACGAATTGCGCCCCTCGAAGAACCGGAGTGTCGCCAACTGCTTGAATATCATCGCACGAATCGGCTGGGTTCGGTTTGGTCGATGGCTGAGCAGGTGGGGAAACAAGAACATCTGTACGATGTGCTTCACCGGGATGCTGGGCCGCAGGTGCAGGAACTGGCTCGCATTCCGCGGTTTGGACGATTAATTGGGCAGATGGGGCCTTGGCAGTTTTCCAGGCTGCGAAGTACGGCGTCGGCGTTCTGGGAGTTGTATGCGTTCGTCAATCCTGGTGACATCAACAAGACGGGATTGCTAGACAGCGGGCTAGATCGTGGTGCGCAGTTCTTGGGGACGATTGGCAAAGATCCTG
>CAZOXC010000955.1:0-1698 GCA_964583205.1 uncultured Pirellulaceae bacterium
GGTTTCTGTTCCAACCTGCCTTAAATCAAAGTGACATACACACTAGCAAATTACAGGTTTCTTTAATGACGTTGGCTGACGATACGCTTCGTGACTTCCTGCTGGGCAAACTGCAGCCTCGCGAGGCGGATCGCATTGAGGAATTGATGCAGTCATCACCCGAGCTAATTCAACGTCTCAACTTGATCCAAGAATCGCTGCCACCTGACTCTTTTGTCAGGAAGCTGGTTCAGGCTCCCGACGAAGCGGGGCAGGTTGAAATCCCCACGAAAACTATTCTGGAACCGTCAAACGAAACTAACGGGCCAAACGTTGTACCGAGTAAGAAACCCACACAAAAGCCCGTGGTTGTTTCGATTCATCCGGAACTGAAGAAGCTGGAAGAATACGAGATCGTATCGCAGGTTGGTTCTGGCGGAATGGGGGTCGTATACAAAGCCCGGAATCTGGGAATGGGTGGGCGGTTCGAGGCATTGAAGGTTCTGAACAGCTCTTTGCTTGAAAGCCAGGATGCGGTTGATCGTTTTGAGCGCGAAATCAAAGTGGCTGCCAGCCTGTCCGGGCACTCCAATATTGTCGCTGCATATCGCGTTCTGAGATTGCCGTCGTTGATCGTTCTAGTGATGGAATACGTCGACGGAATGGACCTGCATAGTTTCGTATCGAGGAAAGGTCCGCTATCGGTGAAGCAGGCTTGTAATGTCCTTGCGAAATTGGCAAATGGGCTGCAGCACGCTCATGAAAACGACATGATCCACCGGGATATCAAACCCGCCAATATCATGGTTGGGAAAAAGGGGAGCATCAAGATTCTCGATTTCGGTTTGGGAAAAGTTCAGCACGAGAATGTGACGACTGGTTTAACGTCCACCGGTTTGTCGATGGGAACTCCACATTTCATGGCTCCCGAGCAATTGGAGGACGCAACAACGGTCGATCAACGAGCGGACATCTATTCGCTTGGTTGTACGATGTTTTATCTCTTGACCGGTCGGCCACCGAATGAAGGTTCTATCCACAAGGTCTACAAAGCGCTAGCGATCAAATCGAAAATGCCCAGCCTAACAGGGCTGGACAGTACTATTCCAAAATCAGTTTGTGATCTAGTCGAAAAAATGGTGTCAATGAATCCGCACGAAAGGCACAACTCGGTCGCTGAACTATTGAAGGCAATCAGGAGTCTCGACCTTTCCAGTGGAACTATATCAGTCGACAAAAGTTCATCAAGCAACGATTATCATCTAACCGAGATCGAATATTCTAGCAAGGCTTTTGATGAAGAGAAAAATAACGATTTGCCTCGGAATCAACCCGTTGGGTCTGGGCATTCTCCAACACTTCTTGAACCAAGTGTCAAAGAGAATGCCAAGAGCGATCAATTACCACTTCGAACAAATCGTGATAAGACGGACGCTGACTCGATCAAAAGACGTCGTGGATTATTCATTGGTTTGCATTTTCAAAACGTTGCAACAAAGTGTTTTCAAAATTTCTGGTTTCGGCAATTCTTTATTTGGGTTGTAACAGTTTTCGTTTTGATGCTGGGAAGAGAAGCTGTTGATTGGGTTGCCCTTGGATCCGAGAATGTCCCGGGCTCTAGTTCACAACTTGAACAGTTGCTTACCAAGTATGAATGGACTCCTGTCGAAGGGACTGGGATTTTGGAGCGAGTATTTCTCTTTTATGATTCAGAATGGG
>CAZOXC010000956.1:0-1697 GCA_964583205.1 uncultured Pirellulaceae bacterium
TGACATGGGAAGCGATACCTATGACCAGAATAACACTTTGCTGTTAATGAACAGCGAGAGCGAAACTTTGACAGAGATCGAAGCTGCTCTTGAACGCATGGAAAGCCGCACCTATGGTGTCTGCCTCGAATGCGAAAAGAACATTCCCAAAATCCGATTAAAAGCTATCCCGTATACGCCATACTGTATCAAATGTGCCAGTGAAATCCAGTCCAGAGTCTAAGGCTGGTTCCCAATCAAATCCGAAGGACGAACGACTTCCCATAAGTCGTTTCGTCCTTTTTTTTGTGATCCTGGTTGTCGGCCTGGCTGCCGACCTGATCACGAAAAGCGTGATATTCAGCCAGCATTTCGACCCCAACGATCGCTCACATGAAGCTCATTGGTGGATCGATGGTGTGTTTGGAATTCAGACATCGACTAATGGTGGTGCACTTTTCGGGTTAGGGCAGGGCGGTAGCATGTGGTTTGCCATCCTCTCAATCGTGGCCTTGCTGGCGATTCTATTCTGGTTGTTTTACAAGCGGCTGGCTCACAGCCTTTGGTTAACGATCACACTGGGAATCATCTCGGGCGGAATTCTGGGAAATTTCTACGACCGAGTTGGCTGGGGATACGATCCCAAATGGGAGTGGGAAGAAATCAGATACCACGTCCGAGACTGGATTCATTTTCGCTTGGACGGTATCAAGTTCTTCGATCCCTGGCCCAACTTTAACATCGCAGACAGCTTGCTGGTGTGCGGTGCCATCATGTTGTTCCTGTACACCTTCCTGTCACCAGTGCCACAGAAACAAGCTGATTCTGAAAAAGAATCAACCAACGATAAACCCAAGCCCAGCGATTCCTGATTCTCGAGCCTCTCAAGGGCCCACTCGCTAACATTTGCCCGCATATTTGCCCGCATATCTCCGCTTCCAAGCCAATTGATTCAGCCAAGCAGGCAGCTTGCTGACACCATCACTTGCTCGATCGATTGGGCAAGCCACTACATGTGCCGATTCACTTGACTTGCCTCGAAATTCTCGCGACAGTGCGGTATCCAATCTGGTGAACGGAGTTTCCAGTGTCGCGACTATTGCTGACGGATGGCAACGTCCAAAACGGCAAGACGAATCAAGCAGCATTTAACGGTTTCGGAAAATCGTTGATCACCAAAGCTGCGCGCAAATCTCTCCAAGGCATTTCGATTCCTGCTGAACGACTGGAAGCTCGACGCGAGTTGCGCGAGTTTGCTCCGGCAACGCCGGGCATCTACGGCTGGCTGGACCAAAACCAACAGCTGATCTATGTCGGCAAATCCAAATCACTCCGAGCCCGGTTGCTCAGCTACTTCGACAAGACTCCCAGTGATCTCAAGATGCAGAGGATTCGCGAGAACAGTCGGTCGATCGTCTGGGAAGCAACTTCGCACGAGCTACTTGCGCTGCTCCGCGAACAGGAACTTATCGTCAACCATCGCCCACCGATGAACGTTCAAGGCCAACCGACTCGCCGCCAACCCGGCTTTGTCTGCATCAACGAGTCCATTGCGCCCAAAGCCTACCTGGCTCGCAAACTTACGGACCGCACTCGCAACTGGTTTGGCCCGGTTTCCGGAACCGGAGAATTGAATCGGGCAATCCTCAGTTTGAATTACGCATTCAGACTTCGTGACTGTGCTGACAACATTAAATTCAAATTTAGCGATCAACTTC
>CAZOXC010000957.1:0-1695 GCA_964583205.1 uncultured Pirellulaceae bacterium
GTGCAAAGGACCGGGAACAAAGTGGGTGCGGTGGGACGGCGAATCGTCGGCGACTTCGTCATCGAATTGGGGCCCGATCATAAAGCGGCTGGTAAACGGATTGTTGTGGAGGCCAAAAGTCGACAAAACTACCGCATGAGTGATGCACTTGATGAACTCAAGATCGCTCGGAAAAACCGCGAAGCGGATTTCGGGCTGTTTGTGTTTGAAGATTCCAAGGCACCGGAAGATCTGTCCCAGCCAGTCGTCAGAATCGGGCAGGACATTTTCTGCCGTTGGGATGCCGAGAATCCTGTGACCGATATCTACCTGCAATCGGCGCTGACCATCGCCCTGGCTCTGGTGGCTGAATTAGCGCAACAGTCGGAGGACGATTTCGACTGGAACGGGCTGCGGCAATCGATTGTACAAATTGAACAACAGGCCGATAAATTCGAAAAAATGGACAAGCTGACTTCCACCATCCGCAACAATGGTGAAAAGCTCAGCAAACAAATCAATTCCATCCGCGAAGATTTGAAAATTCAGGTGGCGGCTTTGCAAAAACTGTTGGTTCAGGAGCCAGCCGGTAGTTTGCAATTGAATTCTTTGCCGATAGACGTGAAACTGGATAGCCATACTCCAGATTAAATAACGGATGAACCATGAGTTCGAAGAATTCACCCAAACGCACCAGCTATAAAAACTTGTCAGCCGAAGAACGGGACTCTCAGAGCAATCCAGCAGTTCGACAAACTCAGGCGGACCAAGATTCCTATAAATTTCCCATGCAGCGTTTGCCACTGATTTTTCTGTTCTTTGTAATCACGCTGGGAGGAGCTTCGATCGTTTTGATGCGAGGTGGTTCTTCCGAGATCAAAGAATACGGATTTGAAGTCAAGGCCGAGTACCCACATGACTCGGGTGCGTTCACCCAGGGGCTTTATTTTGATGGCGAGTATCTGTGGGAGAGTACCGGAATTTTGCGTGACGCCAGTAACTTTACGTTGGCCGATTCGACGATTCGCAAGTGCAATCTGGATGGCGACGTGTTGATCAAAAAAGATGTGCCGGATGTTTTTGGCGAGGGGCTGGTCCGCATCGATGACAAGATTATTCAGTTAACCTGGAAAGACAAAATTGGGTTCGTTTACGATACCAATCTGGAATTGGAGAAACAGTTCGATGTCGACTTTCAAGGTTGGGGGTTGACTTATGACGGACGGCAGTTGATTGTCAGCGATGGAACATCGGTGTTGCGATTTCTGGATCCTGAGACATTCAAGGTGCAGAAAGAAATGGTTGTCAAATCCGGCAAGCGGCGGTTTTTGGGCCAACTCAATGAGCTTGAATACATCAACAATCGGATTTACGCCAATGCCTGGAAAGAAGATTACATCTATATCATTGAACCTGAATCGGGCTCAATCGAGGCTCGAATAGATTTGAGGAAACTATTTCCCTGGTCGAAGCGTCCCAGTAACCGGGAAGCGGTTCTCAACGGGATTGCCGTTAATCCGGATACCGAACGTTTGCTGGTAACGGGCAAATTGTGGCCTTATGTGTTTGAAATTGAACTGGTGGAAAACAATGAATAACTCGTTTAGCCAATACTATTCTGCCTGACGAGTTCTATAATGCATGGTTTCCTGATCAAGAGATAATTTGTGGACCCACTTCGATTTACAATCGCCGCCGCACCACTGGGTGTGTACT
>CAZOXC010000958.1:0-1695 GCA_964583205.1 uncultured Pirellulaceae bacterium
GTCAGCCTCTGCCCGCATTTCGAGCAGTTAAATTCGATTTTATTGGAAGCAGGCGTTGTGCTCATTTCGATCTCAAAATTCGTTATTCAAAATTAAAAATGTGTTCAATTCCCCGCCGAGGACTTGTGCCCCGAACGCTTTTTGTAGTTCTCGATCATGTCTCGAGCATGTTGTTTCTTGCCGGTTTTTTCCAACAGGGCACCGACCGCCTGCAGGTGTGTGGCGAAACTGGAGACCTTGGCAGGCGGTAGTTTTCTGGCGCGTCCGAAGATCGGGAAGTAGCAGAAACAATATAGAATTCCCAACAACATCATGTGCGGAATGATCCAGCGAAAAGGCCCCACGCCCATCCATTGCCAGAAACTGGTTTTTTCAACTTCGGGAGAACCCTCGGTAATATCGGTCGATCCAGATTGAAGTATCACCACGTCGATCGGGTCAATATACTCGATCAAATTCTGGGCGATCTTTCGATTCTCCTTGTTCACCAAAGGCAAGTTTAACAACAGTGAACCATTGGACACGAACAGGAAGTCCAGGTATGGAGCAGAGGACTGTTCCATCGAGAATACAAATCCTTCGCCATCGACCGTCAACAATTCCTCAACATAAAACCGGCTGTAGTGACGATTAAAATCAGGTTCGCCAGTCAACACGATACCGGTTTCACTTCCGTTGACTCCTTCAGCAAGTTCACCAGAGATTCTGGTAGCCGGCTCCCAGCGATCACGGACTCGGTATCGCATCAAATCGGTCGTATCGCGTCGTCCGGTTCGCCCACGCATCGATTTCCAGTTGAACATTTCGCGGTTCAACTGATCCTGCCCCCGGCCACGCTGGTCTTCGGGGAGCAACTCAATAACCGTTTGCCAGTAATCCACTGCGGCATCGTAGTCACGACCCACAATCATAAAAGTTGTCCAGTTATTTTCGCGATACCGATCGACTATCATTTCGAACTCCTCGCGATTGGGAGCATCCAGTCGATCGGGAATCCAGATTACCAAATCGGCTTGATCGGTCGCGTATGTCAGATTCTGATAGTTCTTGACGTCGCAGCCGTAGGATCTCAGCATTTCGGCGAAAACGGAAATTCCGTTGACGCTGTCCGCTTCCGAATTCGAATAGGAAGTTGGAAGTGCGTCCTGAGCTTGCAATCCTGGCAAGGTCATCGAAACGATAGCCAGCAGCAGAGTCAACGAGCTGAAATGCTCTCTAAATAATTTCATAGCGACCTCAACTTACCGCAGGCTGGAATTGCATTTGTTGACCAACTCGGGCTGGCCGAGGCGCGATTTGGTGGAACCGATCAACCTGAGTCCAGCATTGTTCGAATTGTTGCCGAGTGATTTTCAAGTTCCCGAAGAAGGCCGATTCGAAGGGAATCATGACTTGCTCAAAGAACCGTTTTAACTCAGCGCTGTCCTTGATTTCGGACAGATATTGCCGGTTGGTTTTGCCTCGAGTCAATCGAATCCGCTGATACTGGTCGAGTGTCAGCAGGGTATGGCTGAACAGGCACACAACCGCTTTGTTGAAATCTTCGGCTTGATAGGCGGCTCGCGCTGCATCCAGAAAGTTGCCGATGGACGAATCGACCTGAAATGGCAGTTTCTCTACCGGTGAAAGTTCTACCTCTTCCCGCTCGATTTCTTCTTGTTCATCGTCATCCTCTTCTTTGGACCAGTCCATCTG
>CAZOXC010000959.1:0-1693 GCA_964583205.1 uncultured Pirellulaceae bacterium
TCATTCACAACACATGGTTCTTGGGCAGCCACATGGCTTTCGAGGCGACGCAAAGCATCTCTCCGCGCTATCTGCTCAGGATCGACCGCGTTACCGTGTCGAAAAGGGCACTGGGCTTGTGCAACTCGATTGCTCTGACTGCCATCAAATGACAGGGCCTTTGAACCAGGACTCTACATCGGCGGCCGATTCGAAAATCGGACGGTTTATGCAGCCTGTCTCATTCGAACAGCATTGCCAAGCTTGCCACCGAATCAACCCACCAGGTGCGACGACCGATACGCTCCCACTACCGCACGCAGCACCTTGGAAAGAAATCGACTTACGGCTCGCCGCTCGGATTATTGGAAATCGTGCGACGGGCAAGGCACGCAAGAAGGGTGATGATACGAACCCGAATCCGGTCGCAGGCGACGGACGTCAGTCATCCGAAGGTCTGTCAAGCGGCGTTGACCCTAGCGAGATAGAACTGGCCCGGCGAGATGTGATGGTGGAATGCCGAAAGTGTCACGGTAGTGAGTTTGATTATCAAGAATCCGATGCTGCGCAGAGCGATGCAATCTCATTAGCCATTTCGAGCAAACGCGATCCTTTGGTGCCCAGTCGGTGGCTGAAGCATGGTGTTTACGATCATGCGGCGCATGGGAGTATCAACTGCAAATATTGTCATAAGGCTGCCTTTAAGAAAATAGAGTTCCCAGGAACCAAAATCGATAAGAAAAATCGATCGGAAAGCCGTGAAGTCATGATCGGAAACATAGAGATGTGTGTTGATTGCCATCGTGACTCAAATAAAGAGACTCCTGCAGAACTGCTGTGGGACGGAGAGCCAAGAGAAGTGTTCGGTGGATTGCCAACTTGGGCATCTGCTGACTGCACGCAGTGCCACCACTACCACGCTGAGGTTCCAGCAATGAACCGCGATCCCTATCCTTTTCGGTCTGCGCCTAAATTGGACGCAGGCGTTGGTAATGTAAAGGCAAGCGATGAATCAGCGGAGGTGGCGCCGTGAAGTTCTTTCGCCTTGCTGTCGGGACATTGCTTTTGTGCCTTTCCAGCGTTGATGCCATCGCACAAGAGAGACTGACGCGGTCGTCTTGTGGCACCGCGAATTGCCATAGCGGAGCGCTTGATGTTGGCGAACCATGGAACCATGCGCTTACGCAGTTCGTCGCACGCGACCCACATTCCTTGGCCGGTCTCGTGCTCAATAACACTTTGTCGCAAAAAATCGTACAGCGGCTGAACCAAGAAGCAAGCGGCATTAAAACCAAAGCGTATAGTGAAACGCTTCGGAAACGCTGCATCAGTTGCCACACGACTGCGACAGAAGCCGATGTAGAATCGACGGGAGACGTTAGTTCGATGTTGCTTGCCGAAGGCGTATCGTGCGAATCTTGTCATGGCCTAGCGAGCATGTGGGTTGAATCGCACTTGAAAGCAGACTGGAAGTTTGCTGAACGCAATTCGCCTAACAGCCCTGAGGCGTTGCTAAAGAGTGAGCAACGGCAAAGTTCCACAGGTTTTCGCGACAACTCATCGATTTCCGGGCGTGCCGAATCATGCGTTCGATGCCACGTCGGATCACGACGCGACAATGGTGTTGTCCGTGATATGAACCACGATCTGATCGCAGCAGGCCATCCAGCACTTAGGTTTGACTTTGTCACCTACTTGGACAACCTGCCGTCAC
>CAZOXC010000960.1:0-1692 GCA_964583205.1 uncultured Pirellulaceae bacterium
ATTAAGAAAAGATTGCACAACCAGTTCCTTCAATCGGCCTGTTTGCTTCGGTAAAAGCAATCCGAGGCATTGTTCGTGGTATTTACGTTGAACGACCTTTTGTGCGTGAAAAAAGTCTTGAAATTCGGATTCCAACTCTGGATTGGATTGTGATTCTTCAGTAGTGCCAGAGGAGTTACGTTGAGACCTTACCAATTTGAGGATTGCAGAACGATCCAGTGAATTTAATTCTTTGATTAAGTCAGCTCGAATAGATCGCATAGAAGTTTTTTGATTAGCACTCAAGCTCAATTCATTTGAAACCATTTGATTTGATAAGGCATCGAAAATACTGGTTTGATTGGATGATAGGAAGTCGAAAGAAATTAAATCAACCGACTCCAATGATGATCTTTTCGGTTCCTCATTTACTGATGTTCGGTACGCGGGGCCGAGCGTTTCAGTTTGCCAAACATTCAGTTTAAGCGGACCTGGCTCACCAAGGATTGAATCCAGTTGAATCAAACTATCGCGACTGACAGATTCCCGTGTTTGGCGATGTATGTTCAGCCAAAGATCGTTTAGCTCGTCCAGAAATTCGCTCTTGAAAAAAGCAATGTTTCGATCAAGTCGCTCCCTCTCAACTTCCGAAATTCCCGCAATTCTGTCCAGGTTTTCATTAGATTGGTAAACGCTCAAAAAATCACTGCTGAGCGCTTTCCAAATCGTCAATTGCTTAAAGCGAAGAGGCTGGGTGTGGTCAAGGATGGCAACAAATTCAGGGGCAGCTTCAGAAAAAAGCTGCTGCTTCAACGAGTTAAAATTTTGCTGCTGGTCGACGCCTTGACCATCAGGATTCAAGATGGCACTTTGAAATGGGTCACTCAATGTTTGTTGGTCAGCAAGTGACTCGTATATAGCCCTGTGTATGTTGCGAAGCTCTTCTACCTGTTGATCGCTTAATTCGAGTTCAGTTCGATAGGCAGATTTGCCTGTTAGTTTTCCGATTGCGACAGGTTTGAACTGGATCACTGCCTCAAACATCGAGTCAAAATTGGCGGTTGCTGTTTCTTCTTGTCCATGTGTTTGGTCGAAAAAACAACACGTCAAGCAGAAAACAACCAAACCTATGACGATTAGATTCCTGCGGTTAATTTGAAGCGACATCAAAACGTTTTACCTCTCGATGAAACTGATAACCGGTAAGGTTTCGTTCCGCATTTGAAAGTTCACCGTTTCCTTCATCGTCAGGATCAACGGCCTCGGCTATGGAGGCGATGCCCTTGCGAACGGGTCCGAGCACCCGATAAAAAGGTTCAGAATTGCCGACCATGGTTTTGACCCGCATCTTTGATTTGGAAGCGATCCTAAGGTCCGAGTCGAGCGTTTGTCAAGAATTTTCTGAAACGAATCAACGTTGGGTAAATCTACCCAACAGCCAAGCACGTTTTGCAGATTCATTGTTCTTGATAGAGTTCGGCCAGTTTTTTGGCGATTACTTCAAGATCACGATAATAAGCTTCTTCGGTCATTTGCGGTTTGCGATTTCGCAGATCTTCCAGTTGAATTTCAAGTTCGTTTCGATTCGTCAATCGCTCGTTGCTCCAGTTGGCGAATGCCGGTGCGGGCGCCAAAGAAAACTGGTTGGCTCGCAAACCGTCGACTTGTCCCTGTTTTGGTTTGCGAGTGGAGCGGGTTCCACGGAACCAACTC
>CAZOXC010000961.1:0-1688 GCA_964583205.1 uncultured Pirellulaceae bacterium
TGTAACAACTGAGCATCACGCCAATCGGATTCCCTGACTGGCAATCCAGTTTCTCCTCGTCACCGATTTCAAAAATCGGAAATTCTCCGCCCGGCACCTGCATTCGGTCCAGCCGCAAGGGATGGCCATGGCCAGCATAAATCCAGAACAACCCGCCTCGATTCAAGCTCTCAATTGTGGTTTGCGAAAACCTTCGAGGATCAGGACAGTAGGGACTGGTCCAACTACCATAAGTCACACTGGTTTCGTAATCGTGTGGGATCAAGTCGGTGATCATTCGCTTGCTGGCCATCTCGATCACCTTGTCAATCACCTGACCAAACCCACCTGTGCCGGCAATCAAATCAATTCGGCGACGCCAGGTTCCAAAATCTTCGCTGGTTTCGTAGTCGATAATTTTCTGAACTACTTGAGACAATTGTTCAGGAGTATCTGCACAGATTCTTCCTACCGGAAACTCTGGCAGACCGTCGCCGTCCAGGTCGGCATAGGTTTGGTCTGTGGCAATCTCCGGCTCGGAACCGAACTGCACATTCACAGTCGCTCGCACATAGTCAGCCGGTATCGCATTCTGTGGCTCGGTGGCATTGAAGGCATCGCCAATCAGCACCACATGATCCAGACGATGGTTCTTGGCGGTATCCCGGACTTGACGAGTGATGCCGTAAGCGGTGGGCTGCGGGCGCTGCACGATCAAATTGAATCCTTGCGACTTTCGCAATTCCAGCCAGGGTCGCAGCGCTTCGTCAAACGCCGAGGGACAGATTATCAAGGTTGCTTCCGGCTGTTCCACTTCCTGTCCAAAAGCCTGTTGGCTGTTCGGTGGAAACAGCAAACCCAAGCACAGCACACCAATGGCCAGCGGAACAATTCCTGATCGATTCACAACACACTCCGGATGACAAACTGGCGAATCCACCGCATCAAAAAGTCACATACACAAAGTACGCCTGCCAAAAACAAACGCGCGGCAGTGTGAATGATTCCGCTTCAACTCACAAGGCTGATCCGGTCGAATCGAATCGTGTCTCTGCCAGCAAAGTAACCGAGCCTACATTTCTACACGACAGCAGTCTCGCCAGCAAATTCTGATTCCAGCCGCGATCGATACTGGTGCAATCAACACTGAAAAGCTAACGAAAACCGCCAGACAGCGCTCAAAGGAACTCTTTTATTTGTCGTCGTCAGTCGGCGAACTGCCATCTTCCGGTTCCCCATCGTCTTCCGGTTCCGCTGCATGTGTAGTCAAGTCCATCAGCATGTACGACGCCCAGAACAACGGGTGCTCACCCTTGAGTGGCAAATCCATCTTTTTGTCACGAATCCGAGGCTCCAGTTTCAAGTCGATCTCGGTCTGCTGAACCAACTGAATACTACGACGTAACGCTTCGGAGGGAGTTCGGTTACCGGACTCGACAGCGAATTGACGAGTGAACTCCATGGTCGTTTGGCCGCCCACCGGCCAGCGGCTGATCAAAAGTGATTTGGTGCCGGTCGCCAGCATGGTGCAGGACATCAGGAATAATTCTTCACCATTGGAATTGACCGATTTACCACCTGATCCTGCCGATTTGAATCCAGGCAGAACTGCTTGATCAATATCGGTCCAGGGCAATTGCAACCAGCTCCCCAATGCGCTCCCCGTGCGTCCGGCGTCGAATTGCATGGGCGAGATACTGGTGTTAGTT
>CAZOXC010000962.1:0-1687 GCA_964583205.1 uncultured Pirellulaceae bacterium
ATAGTCTGTTGCCCGGCTTCCTGTCTGCATACGAAGTGCTTCATTTTGCGCCAGGCCTGCCGAAAGGTACCGTGGTGGCTGGGGATATCGGCTACCACATCGTACCCAGGCTAAAGGCTGGCGACATTTATGGTTTTGACGGGTTGCCATCTCTATTGGATTCGTTCGATCCGACTTGCGTAATGATCTGCCACGATCCAGGTTTCTGGTCCGTGCACCGTCAGGCGTTGACCGAATGGCGCCAATCGGCGCCAGACCGACATCGCAAGGTTGCATTTTACTGTCCCATTCAGTGGGAGAACGAAAACCAGGCCACACTACGCTCGCTGGCCGATGTGGACCATCTGGTTCTGTATACGGCGTTCGGCAAGCGTATCGTCGAGCGGGCATTTGCCGCGGCTCCCAAACTCGGCGTCCCATCTCTCTGCGTTATCCCACACGGAGTAGATACTGAACTCTTTCACCCGCTCGACCCAGCATCTATGGTCAACTGCCGAGAACAAGCGCGAGCTAGTCTGTTCCCGGGCAGGCCTGAGCTACGGAACGCTTTCATCGTCTTAAATGCGAATCGAAATTGCCCGCGTAAACGGCTCGATGTCACTCTCGCCGGGTTTGCTGAATTCATACAGAACTCGCCCAACTCCTACCTGTACTTACATTCCGGGGTCACAGATTCCGGAGTAAACACTGAAGAAATTGCAAAATCACTTGGAATCGAGAATCGTATTCTGCGCACACCCACTGAGGCGCGGCATCCACATGTTTCCGACCGTATGTTGAACACCATCTACAACGCTTGCGACGTCGGCGTGAACACATCGACTGGTGAGGGCTGGGGGCTCGTCGCCTTTGAACACGCTGCGGCAGGAGGAATTCAAATCGTACCCCGGCACAGCGCCTGCGCCGAGCTTTGGGCGGACGTTGGCTGCCTGATCGAATCGGACTCATCGGGCGATGTGTGCGCGGGCGATCTAGCGGAGGCTCTCTTGTCTCTCCGTCACTCGGCACCGAAAGATCGTGCGGCGATGCACACCAACGCGGTCGAGTATGCCTCTCGCAATGAATTCGCGTGGAAGACCATCCAGAACCGATGGACTGCACTATTCGGATCTACTCCTTAGTCGGTTGGATTGCAGTAGAAGCGTCTCCAAGCGATCAGGGACGAAGCAACGAAGTCAGCTCTGCCCCCTTTGTGGGGTTGCGATTCATTGGTTCGCAAAGATCGCAGCGAACTCGGTCTCGTTGACTCGATTGAGATCGATGAGTCGCAAGTAGGCATTGCTTTCGCGTACGTAGATTGTCGGAGAGTCGGCGATGTCCGAAAACCAAGCTCCATTGGTTTGCACCATCACGCAGTAACCCACGTCGTCTGGCAATGCAAAGTCTTGCTGCATGGAGTCCAGGGGCTCGAAGTCGATGAGTTGATAACCCAATTGGAATAGCAATTCGATTTGGTCGATGTTGGCAAAATCACTGTACCAGTCCATGTAGTTGGCACCCGAGTTTTTCACCAAGATCGCCGTGTACTTGTTGCTGACTGAATTGGGGCCCGTCGGATTGACCGCAGTGCCTTCACCGGCGACCTCCACGTCGATTGGGCGGTAACCCCGCCGAAGTGCGTCGTCCAGTTTACTTTTAGGCGACCGGCAGTTAAGAAACTACCTGCCGCGAGGATAGGTTGGTGTGA
>CAZOXC010000963.1:0-1685 GCA_964583205.1 uncultured Pirellulaceae bacterium
CGCTTACCGAAAACGCCAGGAAAACGCGGTCAGTCTTTCAGATTGCCAGGCGATGATTGAAACGTTGCGAGATCCCCAGAATATGCAAAAGCTGGTTGAGCAGGCCAACGATGACTCAATTGATCCGTTGATCGACCGCAGCTTTGGAGACTTTCAATTGATCGGGCATCTGGACTCGGGCGGCATGGGACAGGTATTCCGGGCCGTTCATCAACAACTTGGCCGTGTACAAGCTCTTAAACTTTTACATCAAGGCCGCGCAAGCAACGCTCAAGCCATGAAGCGTTTTGAACGTGAAATGCGGGCAATCGGAAAATTGAATCATCCTTGCATCGTAACGGTACACGATGCCGGACATGTCGATGGGACTCCTTTTCTGGCGATGGAGTTGGTCGAGGGGCGGACGCTGTCGCAAATGGTTCACCAAGCCGAACAAGCTGGAAAGCCAATCGATGTTGGCGATGCCTGTCGTTGGATAGCGGACGCGGCGGACGGCATTCAGCACGCTCATGACAACAGCGTTTTGCATCGTGACATCAAGCCAGCAAATCTGATGGTGGATGAACGCGGCCAAATCAAGATACTTGATCTCGGTCTGGCAAGACTGATGCGCACTCAACAAACCATCGGCAATTCGGCCGAAACCCAAGACACAGGAACACAGATCCCCGATTCAGTTCGTCTGGAAACGTTGACGACGGATCAACAAATACTGGGCACACCCGACTTCATGGCGCCGGAACAAATAACCGGACAGGCCGATTCTCGTTCTGACATCTATTCGCTGGCAGCGACTTTGCATTTTTTGTTGACCGGCCGAGCTTTATTTGAAACGCGTAACAATGGACTGGTTGGCAAGATGATGGCGGTCACGACGCATCCGGCCCCGCGCGTCCGCAGTCGTCGTGAAGAGGTCGCACAAGGCCTGGATGAAATCATTGACAAGGCATTGAGCAAGGACGTCGACGCTCGTCCGCAATCGGCCAGTGAGTTCGCCGCCGTGTTAAGAGAGTTTGCAGGCAGACAAGCCTCACCACGGACGAATTCCAGCGACGGCATTCCCGAAACATATGTTAAATCGCCCATCGCTCGTGCGCCTCATTCGGGCAATTCACTGACGAACCCGACCTTGGCATCCACACCTGCCAGGGTTAGCTCAAGGAAAAAAATGTGGTGGCTGGCGCTGGCTCCAATCCTGCTCGGACTCTTATGCTTAGGCATCGTCCTGACATTTCGAGGGCCCAGCGGTGCGATCTTGACGATCGAATGCGACGACCCAAACCTTGTGGTGGTTGCAGAGTGGGATGGAGACCTGGACGACATCCCTTCTGGCAAATCGACTTTCGATGTGACGTCTAACACGGAAGCCGAATTACGATCTGGTCGCTGGCGAGTCAAGATTAAGGGCGACCTCGCTGGCAAATTCGAGTTGTCAGAACAACAATTGGTGTTGAAAGATGGTGACAAGATTAAACTCACCGTCAAAACGATTCAGCCGAACGCCGCAGAGCTTAACTCAGTGGTCGTCGCACCAACGGCAGAAGCGAAGTTTCCTGATTCCGACCAACAGTCCGCCTATGCTAACGTTTGGAGAAATTCCGGAGCGTTGCCGCGCATCATCATCCGTCCCGGGCTACCCATGGAAGGCCTACAACTTATTGGGGGAGAAAACTCGGGAATTACTG
>CAZOXC010000964.1:0-1680 GCA_964583205.1 uncultured Pirellulaceae bacterium
CGCCCATAAATCCGGATGTGAAAAGCCAATATCCCAGGCAGCATCGGCTCCACTGAAATGGCCAGTCAAGAAGACTCGATCGGAATCAATCGAAAAACGTCGCTTGGCATCCCGCAAGGCACCCAGCACGATCGCGTGTTCATCGACTGAAAATCCGTACGAGGTTTGCTCGTCTCGAGACCACTTGGGCGCGATCACGATATAACTGTTACGAGCCGCAAGTCCTCGTCTCATTCTCATGCTGGGTTGAAAGTCCTGACACCACCAGCCAATCTGCGCCAGTGGATTAGCCAGGGCGCTATTGAGCGTCACGATGCAAGGATATTTTCGATAGGGATTGTAGCTGGGAGGAAGTTGCGCCAGATACGTTTGCGGCCCGTTGATAGTTCCAACTGTGAATTCGATCGTTAATGGGTCTGGCCCTCGGATTCCAGACAAGTCCGTTTCGACCGGCGGCCGCATCAGCGCCACGATCTTCGAGAGATACTCGGGATGCCCGGCTTCCAGTTCAGCAAGTTGTTCCAGGATGACTTCGCGATCAGGCGCTGCCGCGTTCAAGTACTTTTTGACCAGTGGGCGAGCCAGTGTGAGGCTTTCCGCCAGCGCAAAATTGTCCGAAGCGGCCGTTGCTCCAATGATCCATCCGCTGATTGCCAGCGCCAGCTTCTGGTCCAGAGACAGCGACTCGTCGTCTTGCAGACGCATGAAGCTGGCCAAGCGGTTTCTGTTTGCAAGGTTGAGGTTGGTCTCAACTTCCTCAGCAATCCACCTGGCCAGATCCTTAACTTCAGCGGTGGCCTCGGTATCGGCATCGATTGCCTCAGCCAGCGTTGTGATTCTGCTGTTGATGGTCTTGATCGACTCGACATCGTTGTTGAAATTTGATCTGAGTTGGCTGATTTCCGCGAGCGTTTCGCTGGAGAGTTTTGGTCGATTTTCCAGCAAGCTCAGCATGTCGTTGGCCAACTGAATATTTCCGCCCTGATACCATTGTCGAATTTCATTGAGTTGCCAACTGGCATGGGCCTGTTTGACCAGTTCGTATTGCCGAAGCAATTCTTCTTCGTACTCTTCGAACTCGGTGGTCATCTTGGCCAATTGCGCTTCGGCATATTGGTATCGTTTTGCTTGAACGAAAAACTCGGCGATGCTGAGTCGGTCATCAAAATTATCAGGATCAACTTGCCGCATCAGGATATTGTTCAGCACATCGGCTGGCACCGAAGTGGTGGCAATTCGCATGTTCCATTCTTTTTTTGGTGTGTTTGGCAGATTGTCCTGCAGGACCTCGACCTCGCAGAACGTCGGTGTGATCCGAGTAATCCCCTGCATCAGATTTTTGATCGATCCGTCATTGATGCGAACTTCCCGTCGGCCCCATTCATCAAACCTGCTGGCCCACAAAATGTTGCCGACAGGAGTGGTGGTATTGCCACTGCGGTCGATGCTGTGCTGGTAGACAGTAATTTCTTCTGGCGGATTGTTGATGACGGCCATGTCGACAATGTCTCGCCGTTTATCCGACATGCAGGTTCGTCGCAAACCATCGTCGACGATCAGTATCGGCATCTGAGTTCGGCCCGCTGCGATGTCGCCCCAGGTCGTATCCAATTTGGGAGATTCGAAAATCTGCCCTTGATACTCCAGACCGTTAGTCAGCGTCAGAACGCGGTTCTCGAC
>CAZOXC010000965.1:0-1679 GCA_964583205.1 uncultured Pirellulaceae bacterium
ACCCAGGATCTCGTCGAGTCTGGATTTGGCAGACTCCGAGGACTCCAGGTCACCCAGCAGGTCGGAAACGATATCAGTTTGTGAATCGAGTTCAGCTTGACGCTCGGAAATTTTCTCTTCTTCGACTCGCATTGCAGTTTCAACATCGACAAACAAGCCATCGACTTCTTTGGCAAGATCATCGAATTTATCGGAGATCGAATCACCACCCGCCAGTCCACCAGCGGTATCCATCGCCTCAATGGCTCCTTTTTTGACGTCGATTTCTTCAATCTTTGACTTCAATGATTCCATGGTTGCCTTCCCCTGCTCTTCCTGAGTCGCCAGCAACTTGTGTGCTCGTTCAAAGGCTAAGAGCGAGTTTTCGTAACCACCCATTTTCTTCGACAGTTTTTCCCAGTCGTCAGCAAGTGTGTTACTGGCTTTGACAATCTCTGCAGGCTCCCACATCTTACCGTTGATTTCGACTGGCTCCGACGCATCAAGATGAGGACGAATGACGCTCATTCCTTGTTTTACATCATCAATTTTCGACTGGATCTCAGACTTCTTCTCTTCGTATTGTTCCAGTTGGACTTTGGCACTAATCCGTTTTTCTTTGACTTCGGCCAGAGAGTTCTCCAGCGATTTAACTTCGTTGTCAATTTGCTTTCGCTTGACATCCAATTCGCCCAGCATCTTGTCAATTCGTTTCTTGATTTTGTCGGCAGCAACTTGCGTACGTGCTTCGCAACCTGTCATTACCGCCAAAATTAGCAATCCTGCAAACAATCGGTACATATTTTTTCCTTTGCTATTTCTGATTTGAGGAAGTATTCAAAATTGCATGCCTGTGAACAAAACAAGACACACAAAGTTGGGCAAGGTTTATGATCAAGGTCACCAACAGGGGAAAGTAAAGCTTCTGAGCCACTAAGTAATGAATTGACTAGCAACTGATTGCCTGAGAACCGAATGACTAGCAACCAAAGTGACAATTCTGCTCGACTGACCTGAAGTCACCTGAAATGGAAATTCAGAAGTGGCGCAACTCACAGTCAGCCACGACACCTGATTATTGACCAGCCCCAATCCCGAGACAAGGGTCTCGTCAATTCATTCGTCGCTGACCGCCAAATATTGGCAATATTTACGCAGTTTCACTGTCTATTGCAGTGATCTTAAATGCGATGATCTCAGGGTTGGTCTCAAACAAGAAGGACTTTCTAAATCAAGATATTCTTAAGCAAGATCGTCTTAGAAGATTCCAAGATGATCGCGAGCATCATCTGTCATTCGCTCGGGTGTCCAAGGCGGGTCCATCACAACTTTGACTTCGACCTCGTTCACCGACTCGATTTCGCCAGCAAACTTTTTGCAGTCGGCCACCAGTTGAGGGCCAGCCGGGCACATAGGACTGGTCATCGTCATCTCGATATTGACGTTGTATTTTTCAGCTTCGCCTTCAATCGGCAATACATTCACGACATAAATCAAACCGAGATCCACAATGTTGACGAACAATTCCGGATCGATCACCTGCTTCAATTGTTCACGGACATGATCTTCAGTTAGTGCCATTTCAATTTACTCCCGACATTCAAAAAACTACTCAGCCAGTTTAACACAAATATCATCACCGTCGACTTTGACTTCGTGACAAGCCGTATTTTGGGTGGCTGGCATACACAGGGCTTTTC
>CAZOXC010000966.1:0-1676 GCA_964583205.1 uncultured Pirellulaceae bacterium
TGGCAATTATGCGCAAGCCACCGCGGACGACGCCATGCAAGCGCTGCAATGCGCCAAACAGGATCCGCATGGCTGGCGTAGTAAATCCGCTGCCGAACGTCAGTTGGTTTTAAGAAAAGTCGCTCATGAAATCAGAAAAGCGCGTGGTGATTTGATGGGCGCAGCGCTGGCCGATGGTGGCAAGACGTTGTTGGAATCCGACCCGGAAGTTTCCGAAGCAGTCGACTTTTGCGAATACTATGCGGCCTGCGCGACGATGTTTGAATCGCTGGACGGCGTTCAGGCCACTGGGAAAGGCGTCGTCGTGGTCGTCTCGCCCTGGAACTTTCCGATCGCGATTCCCTGCGGCGGAATCGCGGCTGGACTGGCAGCCGGCAACACCGTGATCATCAAACCCGCTTCGCACACCGTCCTGGTAGCTCACGAGTTGTGCGAGTGTTTTTATCGAGCTGGTGTACCGCGAACGGCGCTGCAGTTTCTTCCCTGTTCGGGCGGCAGCGTGGGACAAAAACTTGTGGCTCACGAAGACGTCGACGTGGTGATTCTGACCGGCGGGACCAGCACCGCCTTGCAAATGCTGGAACACAATCCGCAAACTCGATTGCTGGCTGAAACTGGTGGCAAAAACGCGACGATCGTGACCGCAATCTCCGATCGAGATCAGGCGATCAAGCATATTGTGCATTCGGCTTTCGGACACTGTGGCCAAAAATGTTCGGCAACCAGCCTGCTGTTGCTGGAAGATGAAGTGTTCGATGATGAAAACTTCCGCAAATCACTTGTCGACGCAGTGAATTCATTGCAAGTCGGTTCGGCCTGGGAACTGGATTCCAAAATGGGCCCATTGATCGCGCCGCCGGATCCCGACCTGATGAATGGCTTGTCCAAACTCGATGCAGACGAAGAATGGGCTCTGGAATCTCGACACGAAATCGATGGGAATCCTTGTTTGTATTCGCCCTGCATCAAATGGGGCGTTGAACCCGGCAGCTACACTCACAAAACGGAATTCTTTGGCCCCTCGCTGGGCGTTGTCAAGTTTAAGAACCTCGAAGAAGCAATCGAAATCGTAAACCAGACTGGATACGGGTTAACGTCCGGACTGGAAAGCCTGGACGATCGCGAACATCGTATCTGGAAAGCCGGAATCCGAGCCGGAAACCTGTACATCAACCGACCAACCACCGGGGCGATCGTATTGCGACAACCTTTCGGCGGCATGGGCAAGTCGGCTTTTGGACCCAACATCAAAGCCGGTGGTCCAAACTATGTCGCACAACTAATGGATTTCAGAGTTACAGGAAAGCCCGCAGCAGGAGATGTTTCCAATTCGGATCTGCAACGACTCCAAAAGGATCTGGTTGAGCAATCTGGAAAGGCCGGATTGGAGCAAGCGGATGTTGATCGACTCTTGGCCGCCATTGCCAGCTACGATTCCGTCGCCGCTCAAGAATTCCGCAGCGAACATGACGACTTCAAATTGATCGGGCAGGACAATATTCGTAAATACCTGCCGATCGATGGTCTCTGTGTCAGGTGTCATGCGGACGACAGTTGGTTTGAGGTGATCGGCAGGATCGCGGCTGCCATCGCCAGTGAGAATAAAGTCTGCGTGAGTTGTTCACCGCAGTTCTCCAGCGACAGGATCGACTTGTTACGAACCTTGTTCAAAGATC
>CAZOXC010000967.1:0-1674 GCA_964583205.1 uncultured Pirellulaceae bacterium
GATCCCGATTGTGACCGGATGGGGGCTGCCGCACCGGTTACGCTCGACCCGGCCGGGGAATGGAAAACCATCAACGGAAACCAACTGGGAGTTTTGCTGACCGACTTCGTTTTGAATGGTCGCAAGTCCGCTGGCAAGTTGGCAGAGTCTAATTTCGTGGTCACCACTCTGGTTACCACTCAGATGATCAAGCGGATCACAGAGTCTTACGGATGTCGATGTTTCCACGAAAACCTGGTCGGGTTCAAATGGATCTGCAGCGTGGTCGATGAACAGGGCCCCGAAGATTTCGTTTTCGGAACCGAAGAGTCGCATGGCTACCTGGTCGGAACCTATGCTCGAGACAAAGATGGAGCCGTGGCCTGCATGTTGATGACCGAACTGGCGGCTCAATGCAAAGCGGAAGGCATCACACTGTTCGAAAAACTTGAACAACTCTACAAAACCCATGGTTACCACAGCGAGCGTCTGTTGACGATTCGCATGGAAGGATCCGATGGCATGAAACGCATGCAGGCCGTCATGAAAAGCCTGCGCGAGGGCGGTCCAGATTCCATGGGCGGAATGACCATCGATTCCGTGCGAGACTACCAGACGTTGCAGCGGCGGCGCGGCGATAAAACCGAGACCATCACCGGGCCAACTGGAAATTTGATTATCATGGATGGCGAACCCGGGAATTACGTCGCCGTGAGGCCGTCGGGCACCGAACCAAAAATCAAAATGTATATGTTCACTTACGTTGCTCCAGACGAGATCGACAATCTTGACCAGGTCAGATCTGCGATGGAAGACCGGATGAACCAAATGGAATCGGATTTGCGAGCCTTCGCCGATTCGATCCCCGGATAAACAGTGCCCGATATTCCAGAAGATTCCTCGAACGACTCGGCTGGATCATTTGAATCCGCAGCGGAAAAAGTCCGCTCGTTTCCAAAGTCGCCGGGCGTCTATCTAATGAAAGACGCCAACGGCATCGTCATCTACGTTGGCAAGGCCAAGAATCTGCGTGCCCGGGCCGGAAGTTACTTCCTTAAAGCGGCCCAGGAAGAGGCACGCACCGCTGTCTGGATTCACGATATCTGTGATATCGATTTCATGGAGTGCGAGAGCGAGGTTGACGCCCTGCTGGTCGAATCTCGCTTGATCAAAGACATTCAGCCGCGCCACAACAAGGATCTCAAAGACGACAAGACTTTTCCCTATCTTCAGATTCGCACCAATGAAGATTTTCCTCGAGTAGAAATTACCCGCGAACCGGAAACCAAAGGCGTAAAGCTGTACGGACCGTTTGCCAACGTTGGCTCTCTGCGAGGCGCCATTCAAGTTTTGCAGAAGATTTTCAAATTTCGAACCTGTTCACTGGATATCGAAGAACGGGACGAGCGTTGGAAGTGGTTCCGCCCTTGCCTGCTGGCCAGTATCAAACAATGCACAGCACCATGCAATTTGCGAATTGATCGAGAATCCTACAAAAAGGATATTCGTCGCTTACAAATGTTCATGGATGGGAAAAAAAGCCGCCTGCTGAAACAAATGGAAAATGACATGCAGGAAGCCTCCGCTAACCTGCAGTATGAACAGGCAGCCAAGTTGCGTGACGAGTTGGCAATGCTCAAATCATTGGACGACCGAGGAGAACTCGATGAACACGCACAACCGGAAGTTTTCTAC
>CAZOXC010000968.1:0-1673 GCA_964583205.1 uncultured Pirellulaceae bacterium
AACTCAAAAGCCTGCTGGCCAATGCGGAATATTCGGACCAGAACAGTTGCCGCGAGGCTTTGATCAAGTCGCGAAATTCGCTGATGCAAATGCAGCCTCAATACCTGACTGCGAGTGCCGAATTCGACCAACTCAACCAACGACTCTGGCAAGCCGAAGAAACCATCTCAGCCTATCGGTTTGCCAAGCTGGCAAAATTTCCGCAAGTCGCTCAACTGGCAGCGCAATTTTCTTCCGCCTCCAATGACCGCCAGCGAATGTTGGCTCGTCGCCAGGAACTGAACTCGTTGATGGAACCAGCCGAGAGCGCACAAAGAAAACGGATCAATGCGGCGATCGAGCTGATCACGCTGGGCGGACTTGAACACCACCCCGAACTGAAAACCTTTCGCCAGGATGCATCCAATATTATTCCAGTTCTGAACGCCTTCAGTGCATTGACCGAAACCGCGTTTCAAATCCGTATCAACCTGGTCGCCCAAAAACAGGTATTTGAAATGCTTGACCAGGCCTCGCTTAACAAAACAACTTTGATGACCATTTTCAGGCAGTCAGCCAAAATTGATCAGCAAGTCAAAGAAATCCGCAAGAAGGTGGACTCGCTCAAATATCCATTTGCCGAGACTCACAAAATGATCACGATGGGTGAATATCTACGACCACCGATTCTGGAAGAAATGGGATTTCTGGCTCACCCTGTCGAGTACTGGGCCGAAGCTCAGCGATACATCGACGACTTCTTCAATCTATACACGCGGATGGTCAGCCGGATTGGCTCGATCGTCCAAGGTGTTGAGCAAACGCTTTAGTCCTGACAGGTTCCGCAGCGTTTAGACTCGCCTTTTGCGGTCGGCAATTTGACGGCCTAGTGCGAGCAATTCCGAGCTGGATTTGCCTTCCCATTCTGATGCAGCTTGACGTTGTTGAGCGTCGACCAAATCGATTTGAGTCATTTCAATCGTTCGAGTCGGGTAGGCGAACACGATATCCAAGTCTTGAGCGATGGACATGAGATCCAACAACACATTGTGCTTTTCGGCCAGTTCGCTGCCCCAGTCTCGACAATCAAAAAAGCAGTAAACCAAAATATCAATTGAACTCTCGCCCAATTCGTGAACATAGACGTGAAGGCTGTCATCCAAAATGACCGGGTTGTTTTTGAGTAGTTGTCGAATCGCCTCGCAAAAGCACTCAAGCTGCTCGGTGCTGGTGTTGCAGCTGACATTCAACGAGGTCTTGAAACGGCGGAAGGGCCGGCGACCCATGTTATCGACGATGGCGGTTGTCAAAATACTGTTCGGTACGATGACTTCACTTTTGTAGAACGTGCGAATTCGACTGGAACGAATACCCACTCGCTCAACCGTGCCTTCGACTTTGCCATCGATTTCCACCCAGTCGCCCAATTCAAATGGCCGATCGGTGAGTACGGTAAACGAACCAAAAAAGTTTCCAATCATGTCCTTGGAAGCAATGGCAACAGCGATACCACCGACTCCGAATCCGCCCAGCACGGTTTTCCAGTCTTCCCATCCCATCAAGTTGATCAGCAACACCAGCCCAACAATCGTAGCGACCGTTTTCAAAGTGTTGCCCAGGATCGGATTGATCGTATCATCAAACCGACCATCGGAACGAGCCGCTCGCTTGTCGAGATAGTTGACCAACAGATC
>CAZOXC010000969.1:0-1671 GCA_964583205.1 uncultured Pirellulaceae bacterium
ATCCCACCGGTAAAAAAAGTCCTGCCCATCCAGTTGGCGGATCCTTCGATATCAAAAGGGAAGCAGTAGTTTTCGTGGCAGAAAATGTATACGAACAACATCCCGCGCGGCGTCATCCATTCGGAAATACGAGCCAACAGCAGTTCGTAGTTTCGCATATGTTCAAACATTTCCACCGAAACGACTCGATCAAATTGCCCTGGCTCCATTTCCAGATCGTTCATGTCTCGAACAACGACCGAAAGATTTTCGAACCCTGAGTCTCTGGCTCGAGCCCGTATAAACTCAGCTTGCGAATTCGAGTTAGTCACCGAAATGATCTCGCTGCCAGGGAACTGCTGGGCCATCCACAGTGACAAAGAGCCCCAGCCGCATCCCAGTTCCAGGATACTTTGGCCATCCATCAGCCGAGCTCGCTCGCAAACCGCCTTGAGCGATTCGACTTCCGCTTCCTGCAGACTGGAATGATCGTCGGCGAAAAAACAGCAACTGTATTTCAATCGCGGACCCAGCACAGTTTTAAAAAACTCGGCCGGAACTTCATAATGCTGCTCGTTGGCCTTGTCCGTAGCCAATGCGATCGGCGCTGACTTCATTTCCTCGATGAATCCGGCGTCTCGGCCTGATTGAAAATTCTCTTCTGACTGTTTCAATCGTTTGCGGCACAAGGATCTGACCGCGAATTTGATCAACTTGTCCGACACCCAGCCTCGTTCAACGGCTTCAACGCCCCAGGAAAGTGGTCGCATCGTTCTCTCCACAAGATTGTTCGTCGGATCGCCGCTTCAAATGATCGGCCAGGCTGTACGAGGCGGCCTGCTCACCAATCCGCATCGGATCTCGACGACAAGCCGCGTGGTCAAACTGGAGCTGCATGACACCGATCGCCCGTTCCGCAAAAGCGGCTTCGCAATAACTCAGATAATACCGCCATGCTCGAATCAAATCTTCGCCACAACCCAGTTGACGGATCTGTTCGAGTCGATTCTCAAACGAAACTCGCCAATGTTTTAGAGTTTCAGCGTAGTGCAGACCCATATCTTCACCGTGGGCCCAGCGCAGTGTCGACGTTCTACCGACTGATTCAAGAAGTGAAGATACCGACGGCAAGCACCCACCTGGAAAAATGTGCTTCTGCATAAAATCCACCGAGCGCAAGTACCGATCGTAGCCTCGTTCCGGCATCACAATCGCCTGGATCAACATCGATCCACCTTCGCTGAGCAAGCTGGCGCACTTGCGAAAATATTCATCCAGATACTGATGACCCACAGCTTCGATCATCTCAATCGAAACCAGTTTGCTGTAAGTCCCTTCCAGTTGGCGATAATCCTGATTGAGAACCTGGATCTGGTTCTGCAGTCCCAGCTCTTTGATTCGTTTCTTTGCCATCGAATACTGTCGATCAGAGATGGTCGTGGTGGTCACTCGACAACCATACTTTTGCGCGGCATGAATCGCGAACCCGCCCCAACCGGTGCCGATCTCGACCACGTGATCGTGTTGGTTCAATTCCAGCTTGCGGCAAATCCGGTCAAATTTTTCTACCGATGCGTCTTCCATCGATTTGGAAGGGTCCAGAAAAATTCCTGCCGAATACGCCATGGTCGGATCCAACCACAACGAATAAAACTCGTTGCTCAAATCATAGTGAGCGACAATATTCTTTTT
>CAZOXC010000970.1:0-1661 GCA_964583205.1 uncultured Pirellulaceae bacterium
GTTTTGGCAGATTTTGGAGCGACAAAGCTTGATTCTGACCGGCGAGCGACGCCTCGGTAAGTCACACGTGATGTGGAAAATGCAAGAGGAAGGCCATGACAATTTCCTCGCTGTCTACCAAGACTTGGAGGGTGTGCATGCGACAACGGAGTTCGTCCGTTCAATATACCAGGCTATCAACCAGCACCTCACTCGATTTCAAAAACTCAAGTCTTTTGGTATTCAGGCTTGGCAACAGGTTGCGCCCAAGAAACTGAAAGACATCGACCTCCCTGATGCTGATGCGAATTGGAAGCCACTATTGTCCGGCGCGATTGCTGACGTGGAGAGCGTGTTGCAAGACCAGCGGTTGGTCTTCATGTGGGACGAGTTCCCTCTTTTGATTGACAACATCGCTAAGGCCGAAGGGACAGACAAAGCTATTCAACTACTCGATGTGCTGCGACAGTTGCGGCAAACGCATCGGGCGAAGATCCGATTCATGTTCACCGGTTCAATCGGACTTCACATAGTCTTGAAATCGCTGCGCATGGCAGGCCACACGAACGCACCTGTCAATGACATGCACTCGGAAACGCTATCACCCCTTAAGGACGTTGACGCGACCTTTTTGGCAAAGCAACTGATCGAAACAGTCGACCCAAGTGCCGAAAACTTGAATGGCATCGCAGCAGAGATCTACGGGCACGTCGGTGGATTTCCCTACTACATCCACCACGTCGCTGATCAGTTGAGTTTGTTGGGGACTCCTGTTTCAACTGATCAAGTCGCTCAAATCGTTGACGATCTTATCTTTGCGGATAACGACCCAGCCAACCTGCAGTACTACGTCGATCGCATTGAGAGCTATTACATCGCGGAGGACGCGGATTTGGCTTTCCTCCTTCTCGATATTGTTGCTCGCGAGGAATCGGCGATAGGGCAGTCAGAACTTCTTAACCGCGTACGACACGAACATCCAGACATTCGCGGTCAGACAGTGCGTGACGTGGTTCAACTTCTTCGGCAGGATCACTACTTCACACTAATTCCCGGCGGTGATGAATCATCGTTGGATTTCCGGTGGAATTTCATCAAGCATTGGTGGAGGAAAACGAGAGTATGAACCGTGCACTGACAACAAGCTCGAAGTACAGTCCGGGAAACATGGCAGTTGAGACCTTGGAGTCGCTCTTCGTCGCAAGGGATGACCTACTCGAGTCAACACTCAGTTCGATTACCGATACCGCTCGATCTGTCGCGACTCGCTACTTGCTTTTAGTGGGGCCGCGCGGCGCGGGGAAGACCCACTTCACCTCTCTGCTTCATCATCAGTTGTCCGCCGGTACGAAATATAAGGATGTTCGCGACCGATCTGTTATCGCATACTTCAACGAAGAAGAATGGGGGATCGCTTCGTACTTGGATTTCCTCATTCGCATTCTTGTCGCATTAAACGAACAGTCCGATGGCAATCTCAATACCCAATTGCGCGACATCCGCAAGCTATTCAGTCAGTCGGAAGAGAATTCCATCAGGGCCGCTGAAGATGCACTGACTCAATTTGTCGGGAGTAAGCGGCTTATCCTCATCTGTGAAAACTTGAATGACTTGCTCGAAGGACTCGGTAAGAAGGGACAACAACGATGGCGGTCCTTCACTCAGCAGAATCCATTCTGGAT
>CAZOXC010000971.1:0-1655 GCA_964583205.1 uncultured Pirellulaceae bacterium
GCTTCGATCCGGGCTTTGCCACCCTGCTTGGCCGCCTCAATTTCAGAATCAATCAATTCCTCGAAAGTCGAGCGAATATCCAGGGGCGAAAATGACAGGCTCCGAGTGCCCAGGGGAACCGACAATCCGGTAATCGAATTGAAAATCGTAACAGCATCTGCCCCCAGTTGATCATCACAAGTCAACAAGCTGATGTCACTGTAAATCCTGGCAGTGGTTTCGTTATAGTTTCCAGTGCCGAAATGCATATAGCGTTTAATACCGCTGGGTTCACGACGCACGACGATGCAAACTTTGGCGTGCGTCTTGAGTCCTCGCACACCGTAAATCACATCCACACCGGCCTGTTCCAGAAATCTGGCCCATTGAATATTGCGTTCCTCGTCGAACCTTGCTTTAAGTTCCACGATCACCGTAACGTTTTTGCCGTTACCGGCTGCATCAGCCAGCGCTTTCACGATGGCGCTCTGACCACTGGTTCGATACAGGATCTGCTTGATCGAAATCACTTGCGGATCACTGGCGGCCGCTCGCACGAAGTTGGCGACTGGATCATAAGACTCGTAAGGATGAACCAGGCAGCGATCTTCTTCCGCAATAATTTCAAAGATGTCTGAACCGGCAGGAAATTCCGGCGAGTCCAACGGGGCCCATGCTTTTTCCCGCAAGCTTTCAAAGCCTTCCAACCGCGTTAGCGACATAAACTCAGAAAGATCAATCGGTCCTTCACATTCGAACACGTCCTGGTCATCGATTTCCAGTGACTGCTTGAGAAATCCGGTGATCTCCTGCGAAGCTCCTTTGGAAACTTCCAGACGTACACAATCACTGATTCGCCGAGCGGTCAACATATCCGTCATGCCTGACAGCAAGTCGCTGACGCTGTCCTCGTCGAATGTCATATCCGCGTTGCGCGTCACTCGGAAGCTGGTCGAATCAACAATCTTCTGACCGGGAAAAAAGTGCTCCAGATAGTATTCCACAATCGATTCGATCGTCACGAAGCGATAACCGATCGGGGAAGGCACCGAATGAAATCGATCGAGTCCGGGACCGACAGGAACCAAGGCAAACCGCGATTCCGATTCTTCAATCAAAGTCAGAGATTGACCGGGGTCCGTTTCCAAGTCCACGCAAACGCAAATTTTCGCAGTGGTGAGCAAGGGAAAGTCGCTGTTGGAATCAATTAAAATCGGCGACAAAGCCGGCGCCAGATGCTCATGGAACTTGCCATGAATAAACTCCAGTTGCTCCGGAGAAAGCTCGTTCATCTCAAGGCGACAGATTTCCTCTTTCTTCATTCGCGGTTCAAGTTCACCCAGCAGGCAGGAATACTGTTCCTGGTACAGCTCGCGAACTCGCGATTCAATTGCCAGCAATTGACCGGATGGCGTCAATCCGGAAATCTCAGTCTTATCGGGTGAGACCTGATTCAAGATTTTCAAACCGCCAACCCGAACCTTGAAAAACTCGTCCAGGTTCCCTGCGGTAATCGCCAGAAATTTCAAGCGATCCAGCAGCGCGTTTTCCTGAAGTTGTGCCTCGGAGAGAACTCGAAAATTAAAATCCAGCCAACTCAGTTCGCGGTTCAAGTAACGAAGCTGTTGGAGCTTCGAGCTCTTCTTGCCAGTCGATTTCTTTTTGTTTTTCTTTTT
>CAZOXC010000972.1:0-1652 GCA_964583205.1 uncultured Pirellulaceae bacterium
ATGCAGGTGGACGACGGAAGAACGTCATCGATCGTTTGAATGGCGTAACCGCTTATGCTTATGATTTGGGCAGTAACTTGCTGTCGATTACCGATGCCCAGTTAGCCGTGACTTCTTACGAGTACAATGTGCGCAATGAGAAGGTTAAAGAGATTTATCCTGATCACTCGGCCGGTTCTGTACCGGGAGACAGTGACTATGGAATCAAAGAATTCTCGTTTGATCCGGTAGGCCGACTGGAAATGGCATTTGATCAACTCGCTGACTCCATGACCATGAAATATGACCTGGTAGGTCGCTTGACTCAGCGTGATTATCGCACGAATGCCAATTCGCCTTCCGGCACAATCGCCGACAGCGATTCATTCACTTATGACAAGGCAGCTCGCATGTTGACGGCCACTTCGGGTCGTTACTCCAACGTAGTCACTATGGCCTACGATGATGGCGGACGTCTGGATTCAGAAACGATTACCAACAGCGGTCGAGCTTATACCACCTCGCGTGAATACGATGATCGAGGGGTGGTCAACAAGCTGATTTACCACGACGGTTCTACGGTTGACCGAGTGATCGATGAGCGCGGACTCTTGGAAGAATTGAAACTGGACGGTACCAATATCGCCAGTTGGCAATTCGACAATGCCGGTCGTCGCACACAGCAAACTTATAGCAATGGTGTTGTTACGGACTACAGTTATCGTGACGATGCCAATGGCAAGGACAACTTGCTGGCGAGCATTGATACCACCCATCCAGGTGGGGGATCTTCTCGTCATGTAGGTGATTACACCTACACTTGGGATGAAAACGGTAACAAGACATCGGAGACTATTTCTGGATCATTGAGTGGTTACGGATTCAATAGCTCGGCTTCACCGGCAGCCTACGATGCCGCTGATCGACTGACTGGCTGGAACCGTACCGATGGTAACCGGGACCAATCCTGGAGTTTGTCATTGGTTGGTGACTGGAACGGCTTCGAAACTGACGGAGTTCCGGAAACTCGCAGCCATAGTGGTGCTCACGAGTTGACTCAGATCACTGGTGGTGCCAATGCCGGAGTGCTCGCTTACGACGCCAAGGGAAATCTGATTGAGAATTCCAATGGTGACAAGTACGTCTATGACTTCAACAACCGTATTTCGCAAATCGATATCGATGGCGATGGCACGGTCGATCGGCAGAATCGCTACGATGCACTTGGTCGCCGAGTGATGTTTCACAACGGTTCACAATGGTACGACTGCGTTGTTTCGGGCCAACAGTTGTTGATGGTGTACAGAACGAACCAGGCACCGCAGTACAAATTCATCTTTGGCAGTTACGTGGACGAGCCGGTGATGATTGTACGGCGATTGTTTGACAATTCGCTCAAGTACTTCTACCACCGCAACCAACAGTATAGTGTTGTGGCGCTAACTCGCATGAGCGATGGTCAGGTGGTTGAACGCTGTGCTTACGATGCATACGGAAACACGACTATCTTGAATGGAAATGGGGCAAACGTAAAAGCGAACAGCACCTATAACAACCCCTTCATGTACACCGGGCGCTTCAGCCAAAACGGAACGGGTTTGTACTACTTCCGTGCACGCTGGTATTCACCTGCACTCGGTCGTTTCATCAGCCGCGATCCGCTGGGGTACGTC
>CAZOXC010000973.1:0-1650 GCA_964583205.1 uncultured Pirellulaceae bacterium
GAATCAGCCAGAAAAAAATCACAAAACCCCGAATCCCACGGCATTTTAAAGAATGGCCCTGCGTTTTCAACAGGGCTCGGGGTGTGAATGAGGTTACTGTTCCCTAAAAGTAATCGTCCCGGTTCACGCCGTCAAAAGCGACCGGATTTGAGGCAGCATTTCTTGAATCGCTGGCCACTGCCACAAGGGCAAGGATCATTGCGACCCAGTTTCTCTTCGAGCTGCTTGTTGCCGTTAACGATGCGGAGCCCGCGTTTGACTTGAGTCTCCGAGGGGTAGCCGAGTCGCCGCTTGCTCATGATTTCTCGCGAGTGCTCAAAAGGATTGGCTTGCGGATTTTCGTTTACGTCGCTTCATGATGCACCTTCTTTCGAGTTTGTGACTGATGGCCTTCAAAACAGATTGTGGAAGTCCTTGTTACTGTCAGACAATCGAAAGGCCGCTTGGTTCGGCAAGGTCGCAGTTTGGTGCCTTGCTCGAACCATCGGTACCGTTGCTGACAATCAGTTTGTCGAGTAATAGTGGAAGCTCACCGAGGGGCTAAAGGTCTCGCCGGCTTCAATCGTTGTTTTCCAGACCACTTTGCTGCTGGAATTGGCGGCGGATTCACCGTAATACGACTGCCAGTCTTCTGAACGGTAGTTTGACGATTTATGGGTTCCATCATCAGAAACCTCGTCGACACGGCCACCAAACAAAAGTTCGATCTCGACTGTTATCGCGCGATCCTTGTAGTTGACAAGTTCGAGATCGATTTTGTTGGATACGATAATGCGATCCCATTTCCAGGTGGATTCGGGATTTGGTTTTCTATCAGTTTCATAGTCTTCCAGTTGGCCGACCAAGTCCACGGCAACCGTGACTGGAACCCGACAAGTTCCGCCTCTGGGCGTGTACGTTAGCAGTTCCTGCCCCAGTGGTTGAAAGCCATCCACCAACATGCAGGCGCCCGTAGTCAGCGGCACTTCGGAGTTATTGTCAAATTGAATTTGTCGCCAGACGTTTTTCTGAGAGAGCTTCAGCGGCGAACTGCTATTGGGGGCTGAATTGGTTCGTTGAGTTTGGATTTGCCAGGTGTAGACATCCTTGTATGGAACGGATGCAGTGAGAATCGGCAGACTGGCCCGTTCACCTTTCCGCAGAGTCATTTTGTCGAGGTGATAAATGAACAAATCATTTCCACCTTCGGAATTCATTTTTTGTTCCAGTTCGATTTCCGCTTCAGCCGACATGGCTCCTTGGCTGGCGCCGCGGCCCACTTCACCGCTGCGCTGAGTGAACAAGGCGTTGGACATCATTGAGGATTGCCCCATCAGTTCCGGCGCCGCTTCTAGCAGAGCGTTGCGAAGAACTTTTTCCAGACTGAGCGGACTGGGGATATTTTCAAAGCGGAAGTTGGGAACGCCGACGACTAAATCGATCGGCGTGTCGATGATATCTTCTGCTTCGTTGATAATTTCGCCCTGCAGATCAAGTCGTGCAGTTTGCTTGCCGTCTGCCGAGTCGCCATCGCCTTGCGCGAGGTCAAGTCTGTAGGTTGGAATCCAGCGAACGCCTGGCCGAAAATACATAATCAGGAAATCGACTTCGGAATCCTTTCGATCGAACTTGAATTCCAGTCGCTTGCGAGTTTTCTTTTCCAGCGTATTG
>CAZOXC010000974.1:0-1650 GCA_964583205.1 uncultured Pirellulaceae bacterium
AACTGATGGTTCGCCATCAGCCTGACAGTACGACTTGAGTGTGACACCCTGCGGTGGCCAACTCGTTTCGCTCGTCATGAAAAACAGAATCTCTCCGAGCATCACCATTCTCGTGATTTGCTTGGCATCTCTAAATGCCAAACCGGTTCGATGTGAACCGGATAATTATTCTTCACTCGGAGATTGTTTGATGAAAGTTCTCGTTACCCCTGCGTCTCCCGACGCAACATGTTTCTGGTGCCGCAAACGCAAAAAGGATTGCGTTACGGCAGATTTTTCCAATGGATTTGTTCGCGGCAAAGTCCTCTGCTTTGACTGCTTCGTTCGCGCGACTCGCGTTCAATTTGAACCTGACGAGTCGAAACCAAAAACCGGTGAGGCGTCACCCAAGCCGTAAACGCTTTTGATGCAACTCCCCTCTTTAAACAAACTCCACAAAGGAAAAATCATGAACAGAAGCAAACCAGAGAAGGTGTACCGAATTGGATACGTGAGCGCAAGTGTGTTCGCTCGCAAGATCGAGAAGGACGGCGAGCCCGACCGAATCGTTCGCAGCGTGAATTTGCAAAAACGATACCTGGATAACGGCGAAACAAAGTTCAGCTCGTCGTTTGGCCTTGGCGAACTGCCACAGGCGATTGAGGCGTTGCGGCTTGCATTCGGCCATCTAGCCGATCGAGAAGCCGACGTTGCGAAACCTGAGTAGCCGACGCATTGGAATTGTAGCCCCCGAAATATCGGGGGCTACTTTCTTCTTTAAGCGAAAAATTAGCCAGAGGGTAACCTGATGAATACTACCGCAGACATCCAACCAAAACTTCTGACGCCGCGCCAGACGGCGTCCTACCTCAATATCAGCGAACGCAAATTGTGGAACCTAACCAATGACGGATCTATCCCGTGTATTCGGATTGGACGGGCCGTACGTTACTCGGTTTCCGATCTGGACTCGTGGATCGACTCACAACGTACCGCTGCAGAATAAAGGAACCTAACATGCCAGCCAGTCTTCAAAGTTACAAAGGCAAAGGCAAATCCGCCGGGAAAACTTTTTATCGAATCCAACCCTACCTGCCGTCTGGCAAACGAGCGACGATTCGTTTGGGGACTGGTAAAAAACAAGCGACCGCCGCACGCAACGCGATCGACGATTTGGTTGATAGCTCCGATGCCAACGTTGATCCGTCGGCAGCTACCAAGCTGTGGTTAGAATCGGTGGCAACTGAAGCGGTGTGCAAAACCCTTGTGCGGTTGAAAATCATCAGCGAGATGCCAGCCCGATTCCATGCCACCAATCGGATCACCACAATCTCGATGTTGGCTGACGAGTACATTCGCACTCGATGTGCTGGCTTAGATGCCGAAACAGTCGTTATCTACAACAAGGCTCGCAAGAACTTGCTTGGATGTTTTGGAGACGTTGATGTCACTCAGCTAACCAAGCGTGACGGCCGCGAGTTTTGGCGTTGGCTTATCAAGGAACAAGGCTACGCCGAAAACACCGCCAAGCATCGTTTGCGATTGGCCCGTGCAATTTTTGAATTGGGAATCGAAGACGAAATGATTGCCACGAATCCATTCAAAGCTCGCGGCCTGTCTGTTTCTCAGACTGCGGCGGAGAAGGAGTACGTGAAACGATCAGTTGTTGAT
>CAZOXC010000975.1:0-1645 GCA_964583205.1 uncultured Pirellulaceae bacterium
ATCCAAAATGCTCAGCTACGAACCGATGCTGCAGATCGCCCTGGACGAAGATTGTCGTGTTCAAGCTCGCATCAGCATTGATCCTCGAACCAATGCTTACCATGTCAAAACGTCCGAGTTCCCCGAAGAGCAACTTAGCGTCTTTCTTCACTTGCGAAGATACGGCAGCATAGCGGCTGATGAGAGTTTCGTATCGACGATCGAAATGCTGATGAACAAGGGCCGCGAGATCCTTGAAGACCATTTGATCGAGCACTTGCTGCAGCCACTACAGCAACACATCGCGATCAAGTAATCCGCGATCAAGTAATCCGCGATCAAGTAATCACCGGCAAGTTTGGATTCACACAGCCTGTAATGGCTGGGGCAAATGAATTGCCCAGCCGCTACGATATCCGCGGGGTGGCATTGAACAGGCTCTGCGAAAGCATCGGTTGAAGGTCGATAGGGAATTGAATCCGCAGCCCAACGCGATCTCCATGACGATCTCAGATTAAGCGCCTGTGCGATGCGCGTAAGGCCATTGCCATCCAGTCCTTTGCCAGATAAGCCCTGACATGAAAAACGAAGATCACGTTCATTGATCAGGATTTGCAGAAGAGAAAGCAGGTTGCTACAAAATCAGGTCAACCGGGTACTTCTCAAGACCTTCCTTAATAACTCGCTCAAAGGCTTCGAAGTCTTCATCTTTGAAGAAGATGTTGTTGCGAGCATTGCCGCGATTCAAGACGTGATAGCCCTGGCCTGCCAAGTCAGAGGGGAGACCACGAGGCAAGGCATTTCCTCATTAAACAAGAAACCAAAACTCGTGAAAGCTCACCAAAAGTCACATAACGTTACCCTCCAGGCTCGTGACAGCGCAAAACAACGTTTACTCTTTTGAGTCTGTATCGGACTTTGGTTTATAGACGCGAATCCAGTCAACTTCTAATGCGGACGGGTAGTGGTCGGGGTTGGTTGGACCTTCGCCGTTGACCCAACTTCCTCCAATCTGCATCGAAAGGATCAAATAGAATGGTTGGTCGAATGACCATTGCTTCTCCCCTTTAGATGGCATTCGAGGATACGTATGCGTGGGCTGTCCGTTGACAGTAAAGACGATCTGATCTTTATTCCACTCGCACCCGTAAGTGTTCCAGGAATCTTTCTGAACTTTGACTTTGACATACCGTTTGGGCGTATTCGTTTTGTCGATATTCAATGTGTAATAAGAATGAACCGTCTGATAAACCTCGTTGTCAAAGTTGAGGTGTTCCATCAGGTCGATTTCGCCCTTGCCTCGCCATCCTGCTTCAGTGCCCAGCATCCACAATGCAGGCCAGGCACCTTGTGCGCTATTGAATCTTGCGCGAATCTGCACCTTGCCGTATTGAAACGAAAACTTGTCCTTGCTGGTAACTCCGGCAGTCAAAAAAGGTGCTTCGTCTTCTTCTTCCTTGTCATTAACAATTCCGCGCAGGCGCAGTACTCCGTCGTCAATTTTCAGTAGACGTGGATCATCAGACATCGTGTCGCGCCAAGCCGGTCGACCACGCTTGCAGAGCGTCCAATGGGTGGTATCCAACTCGTCTTGAGTAAACTCGTCCGACCAGTGAAGTTCCCATTTTGATTCTAACTGGACTTGGGGCTCCGTATCATTTGATCG
>CAZOXC010000976.1:0-1645 GCA_964583205.1 uncultured Pirellulaceae bacterium
GACCGAAGCGGACGAAAAGTTAATGTGGATCACTTTCCCGCCATCGTCGTGCATGAAGACAGGCGGCTTTTCAACCACGTCGTGACCAACGTTGCTGATCAAGTCTGCAGCCTCAAAGGCGCGATGCACAAAGTCGCCGGCCGACAACGTGGTGTTACCGACAAACAGCGGATCCCCTTCTTCGATTACCCCTTTGCCCATCTGAGTCGTCGCGAACGGAATGCCGGTCTTGGCGATCAGCTGACGGAGCATATTACAAGTTCGTTTGCGATTCGCGCCCGCACCGACCAACAACAATGGCGATTTGGCGGCTTCAATCATCTGTACTGCAGCCTGGATCGACTTTTCTTCAGCGATCGGGCGGCGAACCTGACTGGCGGCAATCGGCTGCTCGTCGACTTCTTCAGCCGCGATGTCTTCTGGCAATTCTAAATGCACAGCACCGGGTTTTTCCTCCTGGGCCAATCGAAACGCTTCCCGCACGCGCGACGGAATCGAAGTCCCGCTAACCAGCTGCCGAGTATATTTTGTGAGCGGCCCCATCATGTCAACGACGTCGACAATTTGAAATTGACCCTGCTTGCTCGACTTGACCGGTTTCTGGCCCGTGATCATCAACATCGGCATACCGCCAAGCTGAGCATAGGCGGCAGCCGTCACAAAGTTGGTCGCACCAGGCCCCAGAGTTGACATACACACACCTGTTTTGCCCGTAAGTCTGCCAAAAGTGGCAGCCATGAACCCCGCGGCCTGTTCATGCCGAGTCAAAATCAGCTTGATGTTCGAACGCGATAAGGAATCAAGGAAGTCGAGGTTTTCTTCTCCAGGAATTCCGAAAATGTATTCGACGCCTTCGGCTTCCAACGCTCGAACAAACAGATCTGAGGCTTTCATCTTTTCTTCCATTGAATTTTGTAGGTCACGTCATGCTGAATCCAGACACAGAATAACATCCAGCCCGGTGATCACGCAATTGACCCGTTAACTTGCGTAAGCGCAAAACACTCCAGCGATCGGTTCAATTTTAAACACGACCAACGCACTGGTTCAGCGGCATAGGCTGACCAAGCGAAAGGTAATCACGCCAGATGATCATTGGACTACCGGTCCGCTCGCGCTAAAGCCAGTGCAATGCCAGGGCCAGCGCGGCGGACAAGCAATTCCAATCTTTAAAAACGCCTCGTCGCCAATGACGACTAAGTCGTTGAAGTTCCAGATGACTAGTCATTGAAGTACGCGTAGTCATCACCACCAGCCGCCGAATGACAATCGATGCAACCGCTGGCCTTGCCGGCAATTGGCATTTTCTTTTCGCCCATATCCATCATTGCAGTCGTCCCGTCCGCATTGTACTTGATCCAATACCAATCGTTTGCATCCGGGTTGTAGCCCTCGGCTCGATACATCAGCGTTACTGCTACTAACACTTTCTCTGGCGAATAATTTTCCTTGATGATCAATGAGCCAAAAGGCAACTCTTCGGGATTACCGGCCGCGGTGCGATTCATATAGGTTTTCACGAATGCGCCATGCGGTCTCTCGCTCTCGCGAAAATCACAATTGTCGCCAGCCGGAGCCCAATGTTCGTATTTAGTCGAATTGATGAAGCTCCACATCTTTTGTTCATACGTTCGATCGTCAGTTA
>CAZOXC010000977.1:0-1639 GCA_964583205.1 uncultured Pirellulaceae bacterium
GTCCAGATGCTGCAGCGAATGTTCCACTGCCATGTAATCCAGAGCGTCAGCGACATTGCTCAAGTACTGCAGCAGATCGTCGCGAGGAATTCCAGTGCCGGTTTTCCGGTGATGATTCAGAAAGCACTCACGCAGACAATTGTCGGCCAGTTCGGAAATAATCACCAGACGTTGGTCAACGATGTCGATTCGCTCAAGCGAAATCAGAAATGGATGACGAAGCTGTTTGATGCGACCCAGCGCTTTGAGTTCGGCCTGGGCTCGCTGCTCATCATGGAAGCCGTAAATAAACTTTACAGCCTTGACCAAACCACCTGGGGCCTCAGCCGCCCATACTTCTCCATAGCCACCTGAACCCAGGCGGTGTTTGAGTTTGTAGCCCAGAATTTCATCATCGGGCTTGAGAGGCTGGTTAGACTGAGCGGCCATATCGGACAATTTTCACAGATTGTTGTTCTATCGAGTCCAATCCCATGGACTTCGCACAGGAAAAACTAGCTTTTTCGGAGACCCGTGCGATTGCTTGGGCAGAGATTTGGCAATTTGGCTGGCCACGCAACTGGCACAATCGCTGTCACCAGTTCGAATGGATTGATCCGACTCCGAATTCACTGCATCCGACAATCGCAAACCGCCGCGAGGCCGGCGTTTGCTGGTTCCAGTTCAGGGAAATCTATTTCGGTGACTAAGATCTGGCGCCGGCAACAACAGTGAAATAGCTTTTGACAATCCTGTCGAAATATTCTTCCAGCATTTCCATCTTGCATTCGTTGTACGAGCAGAAGTTGCTGATCTGTTGCAACAAATCTCGCGGTTGGCAACGCCGCATTGGACGGTTGGCCTCGAGGTAGTGCTTTTGAATCAGGTAGTCGATGACGGGTGCTCGATACTCGCAATTGAATTTGCGAGCGTAAATTTGAAACAAGTGATGAAATTCGGGCGGTGAAGGGTCGCCAATTTCAATTTTGTAGGGAATCCTGCGCAAAAAGGCTTCGTCCGCCAGTTTCAATGGATCCAGGTTGGTTGAAAAGATAATCAGCTGTTCAAAGGGTACCTGAATCTTTTTACCGGTCGACAAAGTCAGGTAGTCAATTCTGTTTTCCAATGGAATAATCCAGCGATTCAGTAGTTCGCGAGGTTCGCATCGCTGCCGACCAAAGTCATCGATCAACAGGCAACCGCAATTGCTTTTAACTTGCAGCGGCGCCTCACTCACATTGCTGGAAGGGTCGTGGCGGATTTCCAGGGCATCCATTGTCATTTCACCGCCCACAACCACCGTGGGACGTTTGACTCGCAGCCATCGAGGATCATAGGCCGTGGAGATCAAGGACGACTCGGGCTGGTCAACCGTCTCATGAAAAGCAGCATCATAAACTTTGATGATTTGCCCGTCCTCGTAGAGCGCATAGGGCAACCAGATCTGGTGCCCAAAACACTGGGTAATCCTGCGAGCCAATGTCGACTTACCATTTCCAGGTTCACCGTACAGGAACAAACCGGCTCCCGAGTTAATCGCGGGACCCAGTGCATCGAACAGCGTCTCGTCAATCGAAATGTCACTGAACGCCGCTCGCAGTTGTTTTCTTTTGGGGGATTCGGCGCGAACCGTCTGAGCTTCAGCCGACAACACATAGTC
>CAZOXC010000978.1:0-1639 GCA_964583205.1 uncultured Pirellulaceae bacterium
GAATTTGGCCGATATGTTAAAGGAATTCCCCGAGTCCGACATTCCGCAGAATTACCAGATTCCTCGGCCTGAGTCAGAGCGATTTGAGAATGGGCGGTTGTTTAGTTACTCGATCTTCTCGGAACTGGGAATGAACGAGGGTGTGATGCCCAGCATCGCCGTCAACGATTCAGTTGCCGTGTTTTCATTTTTGCCTGAGCAGACTCGTTTGTTGATGACTCAATCTGAATTCAAAGGTGTCGGCCCACTTGCCGACCAGGATCGTAGCTTGATGTTCGCGTTGCATTATGACAATGTTGCCACCATAGAAGCGATCGAAAAGTGGGTGATGTACGGAGTTGAATTGTGGTACCAATTGGCGCCTTCGGAAGATTTTGAAGCTCGCACCGAGAGAACCTTGACCAGCGACATTGCGATTGTCAAACAGGATCAAGAAGAACCGCCAATCGAAGATCTGATGGATCTTATCGATGAAGATTACATCGAGTTCGGAAACAAGCTGCTCATTCTGGCCAAATGTTTCGAAGGCTATACCGCAGCGGGCTATATGGAAGACGGCGCTCAGGTGACTCACTACCTGATGCGGTTTAAAGATATCGAATAGGTCAATCAGACATTTTTGATTGGCGGCAGAGCAGTTTGCGAGTTGTGTCTATCAGGGAACGGAATTTTTCATGGCACGTGAGTTTAATTTTGACGGAATTGTAGGGCCGACGCACAACTATTCCGGACTCTCTCACGGTAACGTCGCATCGACCAGTCATCAGCATCAGGTTTCTCATCCTCGCTCGGCGGCACAGCAGGGCCTGGAGAAGATGAAGGCAAATTTTGAAGCGGGAATTGCTCAGGCAGTTTTGCCGCCTTTGCAGAGACCTCGCCTGGAATTTTTGCGAGCGTTAGGATTCGCCGGCTCTGATCATCAATTGGTGCAGCAAATTGGCAAGACCGATCCAGTGTTGCTGGCGACCAGTTACAGTGCGTCGAACATGTGGACGGCCAACGCTGCGACTGTTTCTCCCAGCGCCGATACCGGTGATGGTAAAGTGCATTTTACGCCCGCCAATTTAAACTCGACTATGCATCGAGCGATCGAGGCTCGGTCCACCGAGGCGATCCTGGGTTTTGTGTTCCAAGACAACAAGCATTTCCAGGTGCACAGTCCATTGCCAGCGTCGAACTCGTTAGCCGATGAAGGCGCCGCCAATCATACTCGGTTATGCAATCGATACGGAGAAGCGGGAATCGAGTTCTTTGTTTATGGCCGGTCGGCGTTGGGTGCCAGCGATCTCCAGCCGACCCGTTATCCCGCTCGACAAACTTTGGAAGCTTGCCAGGCCATTGCTCGCCGACATCAACTGGACCAGAAAAACACGGTCGTAGCCCAGCAAAATCCCGCTGCGATCGATGCGGGTGTGTTTCACAACGATGTAATATCAGTTGGCAATGGAAACTTGTTGTTGTGCCACGAACAGGCTTTCGTCAAACAGGCTTTGGTGCTGGACGAGTTGCGGGAAAAGTTTCAACACGTTTGCGGCGGCGAATTGTTGGTTGCCGAAATTCCTGATTCCATGTTGTCGATCGAAGATGCGGTTTCCAGTTATCTTTTCAACAGCCAACTGGTGACACTCAAATCTGACGG
>CAZOXC010000979.1:0-1638 GCA_964583205.1 uncultured Pirellulaceae bacterium
GCTGAAATCCAACCCACTCCTGCTGAGACTGACAACGCTGACGAAACACAGGACGTCCAAACGACCAAGCCTGCCGTTACCGAAATGCCACTGCGAGCAGATGAATACTTGCCGAAAGCAGTCGCTCCAGAGAAGAAAAACATGTTGGATGGCTTGCGACAGGTGGCAAATCAGTCGGCCCGCAGTGCAGTCACGAAAAGTATCAAACAGAAGAATCGTGACTTGGCCAAAGTGTTTTTGGTCGGTGCTGGAATCTCGCTGGCTTTTTCCGGCGCAGGATTTGTAGCCAGTCAGAGTCTCTTTGACGCGTACATGTTAGTCGGGTTTCTATTCGCCCTGGCTTGTGTCTTCTGCTGCTACAAGTACTTTACCAGCCGCAGCGTCAATATGATGGGCAAGCAATCGAAAGAGACAAACCAGAAACAACAGGCCGGTCATCCTGAGCAAAATGTCAACGGTGGCGAGGCGCAATTGCCAAACATGCTTGTGGCACCAGTCGCACCAATCGGGCAAGCCGACGTGCAGCATGCCGAATTGCCTGAGCAAGCAATGGTCAATACACCACTTCAACAACCGGAATTAGCTCCTGTCGAATTGGCGCAGCCAACCGCCGAGCCAGCTTTGCAACCGATTCTGGAAAATCCAGCGATGCTACAAGTCGAACCGATGGAGCCAGAGATCAGCCCCGCGGTTCAAGCAATCCTCGATAAAGTGGCTGAAGAAGAATAGACTCGCAATAGCAGGCTGCCGGACCAACGTGCGGCAGCTTGTGTTCTGCGTTTCGCGTTCAGCGCATCGGCCGTTTTTGAGCAGCTTCCCGATTTCCGGGCAAACGGTCATCAGGCGTGTAGCTGGTTTAATAGCTGGCAGTGTCTTTCATACCAAATGGTTGGCGATTCGTGCTGTGCTGTGAAGCTTTCAAACGCTTACTTTTGTAAGTGGTTTTGTTGAGCTATAACTAGCAGCATGGATGGTACACAAAAACAACTGAGTCAAAATATTCGATTGCTGGGCAGCCTGTTGGGCGAAACGATTGTTCGGCAGTCAGGCAAGTCAGTCTATGAGCTGGAAGAGAAAATCCGCTTGCTCTCCAAGAACTGGCGAGGTGGCGACTCCAGCGCCAACAATGAGTTGGGTGAGTTGATTCCGAAAGTTGTCGACGATCTGCCGTTGACGGCCGATATCATTAAGGCATTTTCGGTCTACTTTCAGCTCATCAATCTGGCCGAAGAACAGGAACGTGTTCGGGTCCTTGCCGAGCGTGATGAAGCGGCATTTCAGAAGCAATCCCATATGGACGAGTCGGTCGCGTCGGCACTGGCCACACTGAAGCGCGAGGGGTTTTCTGCAGAACAGGTGCAAGGCATCCTGGAGCAAATGTTGATCATGCCGGTTTTTACCGCGCATCCTACCGAGTCTAAACGGCGGACGACTCGCCAGATACTTGATCAAGTTGCTGAAACGTTGGATGAATACAACAGCAACGATACGCCCGGCCGACGCAAACAAAAACTTGAACAGAGAATGCACAGTTTGATCACTTTGTTGTGGCAGAGCGATGTCGCCCGTGATCGCCGACCGACTGTGATGGACGAGGTGCGAAATACAGGTTTGTATTTTTTCGAGAACACGTTGTTC
>CAZOXC010000980.1:0-1635 GCA_964583205.1 uncultured Pirellulaceae bacterium
CCCTTTTGACTGCTTGGAAGTCAGGTTGTTTGCCTTGCGCAGAAGCCAGATTTCCAAAATCCCCCAGTCATCTTGGACGTTCAAATTTAACAACCAAATCAAGTTGATATAAAAAGAGGCAATACAAATGGCATCAGGTGAAAAGATCATCGGAATCGATCTTGGTACAACCAACTCGTGTGTTGCTGTTATGGACGGCAACGAGCCCACTGTTATTCCCAATCAGGAAGGTGATCGCACCACTCCCAGCGTCATCGCGTTTACTGATAAAGGTGAAACGCTGGTAGGTGCTCCCGCGCGGAACCAGCGAGTGACCAACCCGGAGAAAACGGTTTATTCGGTCAAGCGTTTCATGGGCCGGCGCCACAGCGAAGTGGAATCAGAAGAAAAGATGGTTCCCTACAAGATTATTGGTGGCGCGGAAGATTACGTAAAAATCGGTGTTGGCGACGAAGAGTACACTCCTCAGGAAATCTCCGCAAAGACACTGCGCAAGCTCAAAGAAGCGGCCGAATCCTATCTGGGTCACAAAGTCAACAAAGCCGTGATCACCGTTCCGGCTTACTTCAACGATTCACAGCGCCAGGCCACTAAGGACGCCGGGCAGATTGCTGGACTTGAAGTTGCTCGAATCATCAATGAGCCGACAGCCGCCGCAATGGCCTATGGGCTGGACAAGAGTCAGAAAGAACAAAAGATCGTTGTCTTCGATTTGGGTGGTGGTACCTTTGACGTCTCCATTCTCGAATTGAATGAAGACGACGGAATGAAAGTTTTCGAAGTGATCAGCACCAGTGGAGACACACACCTGGGTGGTGACGACTTTGATGAAGTTCTAATCAACTTCGTTGCGGACGAGTTTCAAAAATCCAACGCAATCGATTTGCGTAAAGACACGATGGCTCTGCAACGCCTGCAGGAAGCTTGCGAAAAAGCCAAACGCGAATTGAGTTCGCGACCGCAAACCGATATCAACCTGCCTTTCATCGCCCAAGATTCAGATGGGAATGCCAAGCACTTGCAGGTTGCGATTTCTCGATCCGACTTTGAGCGTTTGATCGACCCGCTCGTTGAACGCTGTCGTAGACCTGTCGAGCAAGCTTTGAAAGATGCTAATTTGAAGCCCTCGGAGATCGACGAAGTTGTTCTGGTCGGTGGATCGACTCGAGTCCCCAAAGTTCAGGAGATGGTCACCGGTATTTTCGGCAAAGATCCACATCGCGGAGTGAACCCGGATGAAGTCGTCGCCGTTGGCGCGGCAATTCAGGGCTCGGTTCTGGCGGGCGATCGAAAAGACGTTTTGCTGCTGGATGTAACTCCATTGACGCTGGGTATCGAAACCGAGCATGGCATCATGACGGCCCTGGTTGAACGAAACACCACAATTCCGACTGAGAAAAAACAAACATTCTCCACAGCGGCCGACAATCAAACTGCGGTCACCATTCAGGTTTATCAAGGTGAGCGGTCCATGGCCACCGACAACCGGATGCTTGGCCAATTCAACCTGGAGGGAATTCCAGCGGCACCGCGAGGCGTACCTAAGATCGAAGTTTCTTTCGATATCGATCAGAACGGGATCCTCAACGTCTCCGCCAAAGATCTGGGAACTGAAAAAGAAGCGTCGGTCAAAAT
>CAZOXC010000981.1:0-1634 GCA_964583205.1 uncultured Pirellulaceae bacterium
TCCAAATGCAGGCTGATCAAGGAAAATTTGCTCATCCGTGAACGAAGACCCAGGGCCGTTAGACGAAAACCGAAATCTTTGTCGTCGCCACCGTAGCCCAGTCTCTCGTCGAAACCGTTGACCGCCACTGCATCTTTCCGCCAGACCGAAGAACCGTTGCCTGTAAAAATGCCCGTACGATGAGTAGACATATTCAGCAGAGGCTGGATCCAGGGCTGGGCCGACAGACGAAACAAGTTCTTTTTTGAATCGTGTCCCTGCTGCTTCAACCAGTGGGACCGAAACACGTCGCCGGAAATAATGTCGTCGCGAGTAATTGAATGATGGAATGTTTCTGGCAAGGCGATGTGGCTGCCCGCTACCAGAAACCGCTTAGGTTTTCGCAAGCGACGGTGGGTCTCCACAAAGTCCGAGCGAGGAATGCAATCACCATCCGTGAAAACAAGATACCTGGCTTGCGAGCCAGCAATCGCTTTGTTGAGTATGCGATTCTTGCGAAATCCCGAATCCTTCTGCCAAAAATGACGAATCGGAATTCCACAACCAGAAAAGGACTCGATGACTCGAGCCGTCTCTTCGGTGGAACCGTCATCGGCAATTAACAATTCGAAATCTGCAACCGATTGCGCCTGGTAACCCCAAATGGTTTTTTCCAGAGCAACTGGATTGTTGTAGGTCGAAATGATGACCGATGTATCAAAATGTTGTTTTTCTTCAGGCATTCAAATGCTAGCGAAAGTGCAGCGCAAAAACACAGGTGTGTTAATTACCAAATTCCAGTTTCGCTGCAAAGTGCGACTTAGCGAGAATTACTCAGATGATTGCTGGCATTTTCGTACCGGGTTTGCAATTCCGGCAGAATACCAAGCACGTTCTTGAAATAGATTTTTTGCAATACTTCTTCAGGCAAGCCAATTCCGTGGATTCGCCATAAACCCTGTGGCGGGAAGCCTTTTTCCGAGTATTGAAAATTCTCATCGTAGGTTTCCAAAAACCGCCAGTAACTGGTCAACCGTAACTCGGGCCAGGGACCATCAGTTCCGAACAATATTCGATCCTGATAGCGAATAAAAAAGCGTCGAGCCGTATAAGGTTGGCGACCCAGTTCAGCGATCCGCGAAGCGAATTCAACGTACAGGTTAGGGTATTGCTCCAACCACTCGCCAACCGTCGCCAGATCTTCAGCGTTGTTGGCGATGTGTGCCCCGATAAAAATCGTCGAAGGATGACGCTCGATAACTCGGTTACGTGATTCGAGCAGTTCATCGCGCGAGGGGAACTCGTCGCCATGAAAACTCCATTCCGGCCGCCGCGTTAATTCCTCGTATCGCTCATTGAACTTGTCAATCGGATCAAAAAACGCAGCCGGGTCTGCCGTGTGAATGATCACAGGCATCTCGAGTTCACCACAGGCCTTCCAGATGGGATCCCATCGCTCATCGTCGATGGTGAGCAGCGAGCCATCGATGTTCTTGTAACGCAGTCCGAACTGTTTGAAGAACTTGACACCCAAAGCGCCCTGTCGTTTGGCTTCTTGCAGTTGCATCGCGATGGTTATTGCAAACCCGGGATGGTTGCAAGCCCAATTCGATGGCTGGTCGTGCGGTGCAGCGCCTTTAAAATCAATCTGCACG
>CAZOXC010000982.1:0-1634 GCA_964583205.1 uncultured Pirellulaceae bacterium
CTTTCAATGCCTCCAAAGGCATGGTTTCTCGTGTTTCCAAATGCTGTAAATGCTGAGGTCGATGTTCACATTCAATGATTTCTGCGGTTCGATTCACCTTACGGATTCTTTTAACCAATGCCTCATTCGATTCGCCATTGCATTTGGTGATGAAGATATAAGAAGCACGCTTCAGGTTTCGAATCGGCTCACGCAGGGTGCCTCGCGGCAACAGCCGCTCGGTTCCGAAAGGTTGCCAACGATCCACTAAAACAATATCAATCCGGTGTTTCAGTCGCAGGTATTGTAAGCCGTCGTCCAACAACAAGGTGTCGCAGTTCAATTCCTGGATTGCATGTTTACCACTTTTGACGCGGTCCTTATCAACCACTACCGGCACATCACGCAAGTTGGCGGCCAGCATGTAGGGTTCATCGCCAGCGGTTCGTGAATCGAGCAACAACGATTTACCATCTGAAACCACACGTGGTGGATCGATTTCATTCTTACCCTGAATCTTACCAATAATTCGTTTAATCAAGGGTTGTTTGACTGACTTATAACCACGACTGAGCACCGCTACCCGTCTTCCTCCATCTTGTAATGAGCGGGCAAACTTTTCCACCACTGGAGTCTTGCCAGTGCCTCCAACCGTTAAATTCCCAATACTGACGACCAAACAACCTAGGTTGCGTTCACGCAAAATCCGGTTGCGATACAACCACAGACGAAGATTGACCAGCGATTCATAAAGCTTTGATAATGAGGCAAGAAACACCCTAAACGCACCTGCTTTAAAACCGCTTCGGCGATCTAGAATCACGTCGATAGTGAACTGTTCGAGTCTTTCGAGCGTTTGACGCATATTCGTTGAAAAGTAGGACGGGAACTATAACTAACGTTGCAAATTTCTGCCAATCAATAATTGTTGATTATGATCCGTCCAGATAATAGAGCGAATGACGAAATTCGCCAAGTGAGTTTTCAGCCCGATATTGCTGCTAATGCCCATGGCAGCGTGCTCGTTAGCTTTGGCAACACACAGGTAATTTGCGCAGCAATGCTGTCGGAGGGCGTGCCACGCTGGATGAAAGTTCAAGGTGTTCCAGGTGGTTGGTTAACCGCTGAGTACAGTATGCTACCTTATTCAACACTGGACCGGAAATCACGGGATATTAGCCGTGGAAAACTAGACGGTCGCAGTTCTGAAATCCAGCGATTGATCGGCCGATCAATCCGGGCAGTTGTTGATTTAAAGAAATTTGGCCAACGCACACTGTGGATCGATTGCGATGTATTACGGGCGGACGGTGGCACCAGAACAGCCTCAATTACAGGTGCTTGCGTTGCCACTGAAATGGCATTTCGCCGCTTCATGGAAGCGGGTAAAATTAAAAAAGCGCCAATGTCGCAATTGGCTTCGGCGATCAGTGCAGGAGTTTGGGAGGATCAATGTATTCTCGATCTCAACTATCCAGAAGATCGCGATGCCTCAGTTGACTTCAACTATGCTATGACGGAAAATCTCGAGTTGATTGAGGTGCAAGGCAGTGGTGAAGAAGCTATTTTTACAGAAGACCAAATGAACGAAATGCTTCAATTAGGTAAAAAGGGAGCACAAGAAATCACTCAACTACAGCGTCAGGTTTTGGATG
>CAZOXC010000983.1:0-1631 GCA_964583205.1 uncultured Pirellulaceae bacterium
GGTAAATCGACACAGCTTCCTTTGATCTGTTTGCAAGCAGGTTTTGGACGCGCCGGTTACATCGGTCACACTCAACCGCGAAGAATTGCCGCGCGTGGTGTCGCTTCTCGAGTCGCCTCTCAACTCAACAGCAAACTTGGTAATGAAGTTGGTTTCAAGATCCGTTTCAGCGATCAGTCCAGCGAACAGACCTACATCAAATTGATGACGGACGGCATTCTGCTGGCCGAGACTCAATCGGATCGGTTTCTTGATCAATACGAAGTGATCATTATCGATGAAGCGCACGAACGAAGTTTGAACATCGATTTTTTGCTGGGCTATTTGAAACGCTTGTTGCCCAAGCGGAAAGAACTGCGACTGATAATTACCTCGGCCACGATCGACACTGCCAGATTTGCTGAACACTTTACGATTGATGCGGCGAATCCGGTTCCCGTGATTCATGTCGAGGGTCGAACCTACCCAGTCGAAATTGAATACCGCGACCCGGCGATCGAAGAAGCAGAGTTGGCGGTCGAAGATGCGGTTTGCCGAGCTGTGCAAGAACTGACTGCCCGGGATCGCGGCGACATTCTGGTGTTCCTGCCGACGGAGCATGACATTCGAGTCACGACCAAAAAGCTGCGCGGTCGAGACTTTGGCGGAGGTCAATCCAATGCGGAAATTCTGCCTTTGTATGCCCGGCTCACCAACGAACAACAGAATTTGATTTTTCAACCCGGTAAGAGCCAGCGAATTGTGTTGGCAACGAATGTCGCCGAGTCCTCGATCACGGTTCCCCGGATTCGGTATGTGATTGATACCGGAACGGCTCGCATCAGCCGCTACGCGCCGCGCTCCAAAGTCCAACGCTTGCCGATCGAAGCGATTTCACAGGCTTCGGCTGACCAGCGAGCCGGTCGTTGCGGACGAATTGGACCGGGCGTCTGTGTGCGGCTTTATAGTGAAGAAGATTTTGAAACTCGCTCCAAATTCACGACGCCCGAAATCCGCCGCACCAATCTGGCCTCGGTGATTTTGCAAACCAAGGCTCATAAACTGGGCGCGGTCGAAGAGTTTCCCTTCATTGATCCGCCTCGACCAGAATCGATTCGCGACGGCTACAAGACGCTCGAAGAAATCGGCGCAGTCAACCCGCACCGTGAGTTGACGCCTTTGGGAAGGAAGCTCAGCAAATTACCGGTGGACCCGCGAATCGGGCGGATGTTGTTTGCTGCCAGCGAGAACAATTGTCTGGCCGAAGTGCTGGTGATCGCGGCCGCATTGGAGGTCCAGGATCCTCGAGTTCGTCCGGCCGACAAAAAGAAAACCGCCGATGAACTGCACAAACGTTACAACGACGAGCAATCGGACTTCATTGCCTGGTTGAACTTGTGGGAGTTCTTTCACGAGCTGCGTGAAAAACTTTCCCGCAGCAAATTCCGCAAAGCCTGCCAACAGAACTTTCTTTCGTTCATGCAAATTCAACAATGGTCGGATGTCCATCGCCAGCTGCGACAGATGGCTCGGCAAGCGGGGCTCAATTATTCCAGTCGACGCGACGACTATCAAGCGATTCATCAGTCACTGGCCACCGGTCTGCTGTCGGGTGTCGCAATGCTTTCTGACAAGTACGAGTACACAGGAGC
>CAZOXC010000984.1:0-1631 GCA_964583205.1 uncultured Pirellulaceae bacterium
ATATACCCGATCTCGTTCGCGGCTGAATGCGAGGCGCTGGGGAAGCAAGCTGGTTTTGCTGTCGAAGTCTGGGACGAAAAGAAACTCGAGCAGGAAAACTGCGGTTCAATGCTGGCCGTTGCTCAAGCGTCAACCAATCTGCCCCGGCTGGTCATCATGCGATACAAAGGTGGCACCGGTGACAACTGGCCGCTTGCTCTAGTCGGCAAAGGCGTCACATTTGACTCGGGCGGTCTATCATTGAAACCCAGCGAATCCATGTTGGATATGAAGTGCGACATGGCGGGGGCCGGGACCGTGGTGGGCGCGATGCAGGCCATCGCCAGCTTGAAGTTGCCCGTCAATGTGATTGGACTGGTGGGCCTGGCTGAAAACATGATCGCCGGAAATGCCTATCGCCTGGGCGATGTTCTGACCGCCCGCAGCGGAAAAACGATCGAGGTTCACAATACCGATGCCGAAGGGCGGCTGGTATTGGCGGACGTGCTGAATGTGGCCGTACAAAACGGCGCCGAAAAAATCGTTGACCTGGCAACGCTAACCGGCGCTTGCATGGTCGCACTCGGCAAGTACACCACGGGCGTAATGACCAACGACCAGAAGTTTTGCGATCAAGTCCTGCAAGCCGCAAATGAACTCGGTGAAAAAGCCTGGCAACTTCCGATGTTTCCCGAGTTTGCCGAGGACATCAAAAGCGAAGTCGCCGACATCAAGAATGTTGGTGACGGACGCTGGGGCGGCGCAATCACGGCCGGTAAATTCCTGGAAGAGTTCGTCGAAGATACGACATGGGTACACCTGGATATCGCCGGACCCAGCTTCTTGTCAGCGCCCAAACCCTGGATCGACGCCGGAGCCAGCGGCTGTTTTGTCAGAACCCTGGTCAGAGTCGCCGAGTCTTGTTGTTGAAAAGCGATTTCGCTAGCAATTCTGATGATCTTGATCACATGCTGACTGTTAAGCAGTTAATTCATAACTGCTATTGGTGCTTTCACATTTAAGGCCAACAATCACTCCATTAGTTAACTTTCCTCGGCTGCGTTCGTTGGCCATTTTCCTATCCAACAAGGAGACAAAGTAATGGGAATGATTCAGGAATTTAAAGAATTTGCACTTAAAGGAAACGTTGTCGACATGGCTGTCGGTATCGTGATCGGTGGCGCGTTTGCTACCATCGTGACTTCCCTGGTAGACAACATCGTGATGCCACTGGTCAGTCTTGTCAGTGGCGGGACCGACTTTACGAATCTGTTTTTCCCATTGGACGGTGGAGAATACGGTTCGTTAAAAGAAGCGACTGACGCGAATGCAGCAGTGCTTGGCTATGGTGCTTTCATTCAATCTTGTTTGAATTTCTTCCTGATCGCATTAGCCATCTTCCTGGCTGTTAAGGTCATGAATCGAGTTCGCGAGCAATTCGAAAAGAAAAAAGAAGACGAGCCAGAAGATCCAACAGACGAGGTCAAGCTGCTCACCGAAATCCGCGACTCATTGGCCAAATAGTATTTTGACTTGAAGTTAAATTCTTATGGCAAGTGATTCGCAAGAATCCAAAACTGTCGTAGCGTCTCCAGACAAACCCTGGATCGTTGCGGCAGTTTTTTTATTGTCCGCTCTGATCGCCTGGCTGG
>CAZOXC010000985.1:0-1622 GCA_964583205.1 uncultured Pirellulaceae bacterium
AAATTCGAGTTCTTGCCGAACTGTCAGTTGCGGATGCAGATCAACGAATTGCGGAACAAAGGCAATCTCTCGCTTGATCGCGGAAAACTCCTGCGAGAGCTCAAAACCCGAAGCAGTTACCTCGCCACCTGTTACGTCTAATCGCCCTGCCAGCAGACGCAACAAGGTAGATTTGCCCGCACCGCTTTCTCCGATAATCGAGGCAAAAGTACCGGGTGCAAACGCCAAGCTAAGTTTTTTTAGCAATGCTACTTCGATGTTCTGGTTTCGATCCAGAACCGCGTACTCTATTTCTCTCGCGACTAACGTGCCTGTGTGTCCCATGGATGAACGTGTCCGTCATTGTTAGCGGAAGTTGGCTGATTCTCCTTAAGAACGAAACGAAGACGTCAATCCTGCGCAAAATCCGCAAAAGACTTTGTTCCACAGAAACTTACGTTGATTCCTGGTCATCTAGCGCAGGAGTCCACGACAATTTCGTTGATGAGGTGTTGCTTGATCTCAATCCTCTTCATGTGAGAACCGATGATGCAAAACACAATTTCTGAGACAGATACTCACAGCGAACTCACGGTCTCCATTCCGCTAGCCAGCACGAATCGAAGCAGGGATACCGAGAAGCAGGCAGTCGAATCACCTCGCCACAAACATAGCAATAGTCAATTCGACGCTGAACTATTGGAGCGGTTGCAGAATGACTACTGGACGCTGTGACAAGTGACATCGGCAAACATCCAATCAATTCCGCCACCCTACAAAATGCGAACTGGGCACCAATGAATGCAACTGCGACAGAGAAAAAACCGAAGGTAGCGATGTGGTATTTACAAGATGGCCCTGATCAAAGAGGGCCACTGAGCTCCTCTCGTTTAAGAGCTTTCGCACGCTCAGGCCAGCTGACGCCCGAAACGATGGTTTGGCGAGAAGGGTTGGTAAGCTGGATACCAGCAGGACGGCTGGATGGGCTCAAGGAAAGTTTTGCACCAAACAAAGAGGGCGCTAAAACGACCAAGAACGTTCCAGGCCAAGGAACTTCAGCCCAGTCATCATGGAAAGTGCCAACTGTGACTCAAAGTCTCTCACGAGGCTTGTTCAATGGCTTTGTCTGCGGCGTAAGGCAATGGGATGTCAAACGTGAGTTGTTTCCTCTCAATGTTGGTAGTTTTCACCAACTGGGAACGGACGCCAGGTTCTGGTCAGTAGCACTTCTGGCAGGCATTCCTTTATTGATCGGCACGCTTGAGGACCAGAAACATCAGTTGCTCGCGTTTGCTCTATTCTTTGCAGGACTTTGGGGCGTTATCTTTCGGTACTTCCTGGTTCGTCCCGAGAACGATGCATGGAAATGGTGGATTGGTTCATTGCTTTTCACTGGTGTTGCCGGAATCTGGGGCCTCCTCTCGATTTACACCGTTCTACCTTCCTGGTACTTGAATCTAAGTGATAGCGAGAATGTACTCGTGCAGCTAATTGGAAGCGTGATGCAGACAGGAGTTTGTGAGGAGCTCACAAAGTCGATACCGGTTGTCGCGTACATCTATTTCTGCCGCGACAAAATTGACGCCAAGATCGCTGTCATGATTGGGGTGTTCTCTGGACTGGGCTTTGCGGCATTCGAGAAC
>CAZOXC010000986.1:0-1616 GCA_964583205.1 uncultured Pirellulaceae bacterium
CTCTGGTTGCGCATACCCTGATTGCCTAAATATAACCTGCCCTTTGGTTGAGCTTAAATAACGACAAAAATCGATAGCCATCCTCCGGTTTTTTGCCTTCTGAGTAACTGCTATCGATACTTGAACATTCTTATCAGCAAACTCTGCCAATGGAATAAATTCAACACTCTCGTATTGAAAAGCAATGGCATCCCAAATAATACCAGCATCGATTGAACCTAACTCAATCGCATTAGCGATTTCATTCACAGTTGGAAACATCGCTTTAGGCTTCATTTGATGCCATACATCCGCCTCGGATAACACCTCTTTAGTATACCTTCCAATTGACGCAGCCTCAGGATTGCCAATGGCATACCTGAGTTTAGCGGCATTGGTTAAACTTTGAATAGAATCCAATCGCTTTGGGTTGCCTTGTGCGACCCCTAAACCAGCTTTCATTTGTGTCACCTTGTAAATATGCGACAACAATCCGAATCCTTTTGCCGCCTTAATGTAAGTTGAATCTGCGGCAAGATATAGATCACCGGGAGCCACTCTGAGATTACTCAACAGCGTGCCTGAACCAGCAAAATGAATGCGCACAGCAACACCGGTTTGGTTTTCGTAATTTGCCGCGATTTGGGTGATGGGCACCTTTAATCCAGCTGCACAAAACAAAACTAATTCAGCTTTCTTTTCACTTTTACACCCTTGTAACAACAACAAGCAAAGAATGAACATGATCATTCTGAGAGTGGCAAGACTGGACGAAACCGCTTTGATTGGGCCATTTTAATCGTGCTTTTCAGTTTCGCCAGTTTCGATGTAAAAACATGAAACTTGTGGTCGACCCGATTTTTTGTTTTAACGTTAGGTAATCATGGCAGAAATCAATTTAACGGACAGTCGGGATCGAGATGCAAGAGTTAACGCAGAGAGTGTTACCATTTCCTCAGAATACCGCTGGATTGATGAAGAAGACCTGCAAGTGAACTCAAAAAAGATCCTGCGCTCAGTTCTCGGCAACGACATTGGCACCCTCGAAAAAGAACAAGGCGATCTGGATAAGGTGGCCGAAGCCCTGATTAGCGAAGACCCGGAAATTGACGTTGAAACCTATGGCCGGTTTTTATCTGAAACCTCCCGTGCTTATTTGAACCCTGACAATGAAATCATTCACCATTTATCCCGTCAGGAAGTTATTTTCACTCCAGACGGCAAAGAACGAGAACGCAAACAACTGGAAATCGAAGAACCAAATTTAGCTGGCGAAGTGCCTCTACAATGGTCCGGCAAAAAAATGCCCAAAGAAGAATGTATCCGCAAATTTGTCTTTTCGGGCAAAATGCAAATCCAACACATCAACGGTTTGATTTACGACTTCCTGTTTCAAATGGCCAAGGAACTAAGTGAAACCAATAGCCTTATGATTTTGGGTGGTGGCGCGAAGGATATGAAGCATCTCATTTTTCGACGCGGCGGGCTCAGTTAACGTGGCTATTTAGAAGGCGGGGTCGATGGCGATCGCTACGCCCTCAACCTACACCTTTCTAACATGAAACTCCGCCAGCCAGAGCCTAAAAAAGAAAAAGCAGAATAGACAATCTCCCACACTTTAACCACCACACCTTTAG
>CAZOXC010000987.1:0-1612 GCA_964583205.1 uncultured Pirellulaceae bacterium
TCGCATTTGAGTCTGGGTACATCGAAGGAAAAAAGCATGGGCATACAACGTTCTGGGATCGGGAGGGCAACATCTCCCTTGAAGGAACATGCGACCATGGAATCCCGCAAGGAAACTGGACGTTTCCTTTCCATGATCGCTTCAATGGTTCGCAGTACACCATCTCCATTTACAGTGAACCTTGGTCGGGTGGCACCAAGGAAGAATTCATCTGCAAGCTGAGGCTGCTGTTGTTTGCGGAGGATGGTAAGACCACCGTATTTCCACGTGAGGTAAGGGCATCAGGCTATGCGAGTTCAGTTGACGTTTTTGAACAGATCGTCGGTGTGCCCGATAACGACATCACACGAGATCCCGGCACTTCACTCGAAAAACATCTGCGGTGGTGGAGTTATCGATGTTCCGATGGAGTTGTGACCCTGCAAATCGCAATTGATCCGAGAGTCGGTCACATCAACTGGCGCACAGTCAACGAATAAAGGACACCAGCTACGCCTCTTAAACTCCCCGAGGTACACGTGATGTCTGGCCGTCTATTCGTTCTCTCAGCCTTTCCGGCAATGTGGGTCAATGAAAATTGTTCGCTCATGGCCGCTGCTGGATCTGTTGTTGTCGTATTTGTCCTTCTTGTTGTCATCGATTCGGGCCGAGGGCTTAGAACCAGACTATCGACAGTCATTGCACGGTTCATGTTTGCCGTTTGTATGTTCGTGTTTGTGCTGTTCTATCTGCTCGGTAACAAAGCATCAGGACGTGCGTACTGGACTCTTGCTGATTGTCTTGTCGTGCCGTTTTGGGTCACGGCAATTATCACGACGTTGTTCTGGTTATTCGCTTGGGTCGGAACCTTGATGGTCAATCGAGATCCTGACTACCAAAAGTGGGTAGCCGCTGGAGGCCACTACTTCTGGGATTTGCTTCCACGATTGCTCAATCCAGACAGCGATCTGGTGCGTAACGGAGGACTTGTAGAACCTTCGTACTCTGGGTTCGTGCCTCCCGATCACTGGCAACATCAGTGCCCAAAGTGTCTATCACGTGTCCAACACGCTGTCGATGTTTGTTGGAACTGCAACTACGGGGCAGACGGCGATTCAACCGCCTACTTTGATCGACATGGCCGGTAGCGGACACCGGCTACTCAGAGAAAAGGCCACCGAATGAACGATGAACAAGACAACCAAACGCAAGCGTTGAAAGCTGAGTTGCTTGGGATCAGTGCGGCAACATCCGAAGGTGAAAAATTCGTTCTCCTGACAATGCGAATGAATCCGTTCTCGTATGAAGTGACAGAAGTGTTGATTCCGGTCCATCAAGCACAGCAGCGACTTCAAGTTGATCTCGCTGACCTGCTGGAGCGACACCCGATATACAAGGATCAGAGCTAGTGGACCGAAGGAGCTTTATTCAGAAGACAATTGCTACTGCTTCGTTAGTCGGGCTTCCTTCAGTCCCGTCTGCTGGAAACAGCGGTGAGGAGCACGAACGTGAATTCGACGAAGCATTGGAAACCATTAAGCGATTGGCAGACGGCACTTTTCATCCGTCTGTTGTTAGGCAGACAATTGCTTCGGTCAATCAGATCGGCGAGTGGGGACATTGTGCGATGTAC
>CAZOXC010000988.1:0-1610 GCA_964583205.1 uncultured Pirellulaceae bacterium
CCGATGAAACCGATACGGCTTTGGATGGCGATGGGCCGGCCCCAGTAAATCCGCCACAACAAGATCAGTTGAAGGAAATCGAGTCGGCGCGGATGGAGCTGCTGAATTCGAAAGAAAAGCTGCAGCAGGAAGTCGAAGAACTGAAGAATGAAGTGGTCGAGCTAAGGGCAAGCGAACGCGCGCGGCAGAAGCGATTCCGTAGCGTCGATGGCGAGCTTGGCAGCTTTGTTAAAGTGTTCAAGCAATTGTCGCTGCAGCAGCCTGATATCTTTATGGCGAGAGCCAGTCGGACGGTCGCGAGTTTGAAAGCCAGCTATTCGAATGCTGCAAATCCGAATACAAGAAAGACATTCGGCAGGCGGCTGGATGAACTGGCAGAATCATATAAAGCCCTGTCTGCGGAAAACGATCGCAATGCGGCGGCAAAAGTTGGCAACTTGTTAGGGTGGTTTGAAAGTGCTGGTCAGGAAACTGGATTGCAGGCAGCAATCAAATCGCGTTTCTCAAAACCAAACCTTTCCCTGTCAATTTCCAGCCGACTTGTTGACGAACTGGCGTCACGACGCCAGCAGCAAACTCAGCGGGTCAATGAAAATGTTCTTGGGCGATTGATTCGAGGACAGGCCAGTGTCGACGGTAGTGTAAAGATTGAATTGCAGCCGGATCCGAATCAGTTCCGGGCAGCAATTGATTTTTCCGGAGGAATCGACGCCGACACGTACACCAGTGCTGGGAAATTGACTGCTTACGCAGGCTCGCGGTCTGAATTCTATTTCCGACGAGACTTGACAGCAAACATCGGCGGATTCTTTATGGGCGACGTGTATGGCGACGTGCAACTTGATTCCTGGTTTAAAGGGATCGACAGTCGACTGGCGCTGGTTCAGAAGCTTGCCCAGAAACAATACTGCAAATCAAAATACCGATCGGAAGAAATTTCTCGTGGCAGGGCGATCAAAAAAATTCGAGAACCGTTCAAACAACAAACTGATGAAGCGATTGAGCAAGCTTACCAGGGTTTTGAAAACTTCAATCAGCAGCAAACCGCACTCGGACGTTGGCTGCCATCGCTGTTTCTCAGCACAACGAGCGATCGGATTTTCATAACGGGTGTGCGCGGAAGTAGTTTTGACCTCGCAGCGACGAATTCGCAGGCGCCGCAATATGATCTTGGGTCAGACGTTGAGATCCGACTGCATGAATCAATGCTAAGCAATTATGCCAGTCCATTGGTAGCTGGGCAAACACTGACAAGCAAAGATATCGCTGAGCTACTCGCCGGTTTGTCTGAGGTGTCCGCTGATCCAGGAGAATCGGGGGAGGAGCAGGAAGAAGTCAGTATCACTTTTGCTGACGCGCGACCGATCCAGTTTGAATTCGAAGGCAATGAATTCGGAGTAACGATTTCTGGCAAAAGATTTACGCGTGATCGTCAACGAATCAATGATGCCATGCGAATTAGTCTGCTGTTCAAGATCATCGACAATTCCGGCAAGATGCAGATTGTTCCAGCAGGCGAGCCTAAAGTTGAATTGCTCGATGGAGACAAGAACATTGGGAATGTTACCTTCATGAGTTTTCTCGAAGGGCAACTGGAGAAAGTTCTGGGC
>CAZOXC010000989.1:0-1599 GCA_964583205.1 uncultured Pirellulaceae bacterium
GGTTGTGGCGATAGTTCATCTGCAGCTTGCCATTCTCCCAGCGATGCACACTCAGCAACTCGGCCATCCCTTCGGAATACCAGGGCGGACCAGACCCACCCAGATAATGGTACATAAATGCATGTGTCCCTTCATGCAAAAACAAGTGCCGGGTGTAATAGCTGCCGGGCTGCACAAACAACCACATCTCGTGACCCCGTTGATAACCAGCCGGAAATGACGGCAAGTTATCCGGGTAGACTCCGGCCGAACGAAATCGCTCCAAGTCCACCATAATAAAACCGGAAAGCTTCCAGTCACTGGTTTCGGCTGGGTCGATCGAAAAGTAGTCACACCAAAAGTCGATCGCCTGATCGAAAACGTCAACCAACTCTTCCAGATCATCGCGATCTCGATCGTCGGTATAAACATCGATATGTTTTCCAGAGAATTTCCTGATCCCCGCAGCTTCGACCAGGTCAGCATCGATCTGCATCGGCTCCTGCACGCGCGAGCGAATAATGTCGCTCAGATTGCCACGATTCTTACCCTGGATCACCGGCTGACGTTCCGGCTGCGCAGCCAACGAGTTCGACAATCCCACAATCAGAACGCAGATCAACCCGACAATCTTGAGCTGCGCCACTGGCCGCCCGACATGAACCACTCGAACTAGCCCGGCAGAAATCCGCCCAACTGTTGATCGATCTGTCGAGGAACTATTTTTGACCAGCAAGTTTCCTGGCGATCGCTTGTGCTTCTTGTTCAGCATTGAATTCAGGATTCTTTTCTGTTGGTACATCTGCCCCGGTACCGTCTCGCCACTCGTCCAGTAACTCGAACAACTGACTGGCGATTTCTGGATGGTCCTCGGCAAGATTCTTTGACTCGCCCAGGTCGTCTTCCAGGTTGTAAAGTTCTAACTCGTTTTGTTCCAGATAATGATGCAGCTTCCAGTGCCCCTTGCGAATAACACTGCAGGGTCGAGAACGAAAAAGCGGATCACGCTGTTCGTCCCAGACTTGAGCATAGGATTGCAAGTAAGCCGGGAAGTGCCAGAACAAAGCACGTTCTTCCAGCGATTCTACGTCACCAGCAAAAATCGGCAACAAGCTTTCACCGTCCAGCACCTGTCCCTTCGGCAACTCGGCTTCAGTAATTGCGCAAAATGTCGGGTAAAGGTCCACGCCAATAATCGGTTCTGCGTTTTTTGTTCCGGCCGAAACCTTGCCGGGCCAGTTCACGAAAAAAGGAACCCGGATCCCGCCTTCGTAATAAGTTCCCTTGTATCCCTTCAGCGGATCCATGTCGGTGGCCGGCCCGTAACCGCCGTTGTCTGAGTAAAAAACAATCACGGTATTGTCGGTCAGTCCCAGTTCATCCAGCTTCTCAACAATCCGGCCAACACCATCATCCACCGCTTGAATCATGGTCGCCATTTCAATGTGTTGATGCAGCGAACCGGACGCCTTGTCTCGATATTTATCCAGCAACTCTTTCTTCGCATGCAAGGGAGTGTGTACAGCGAAGTGGGTCAAGTAAGCGAACCAGGGTCGGTCCTGATTTTCATCGATGAATGAAATCACTTCTTCGCTGAGACGGTCAGTCAAATACTCGTCT
>CAZOXC010000990.1:0-1596 GCA_964583205.1 uncultured Pirellulaceae bacterium
TTTGAGAATCGACCGCTGCCACCTTCGGGCACCGACTTTCGCCAATCAACAATCTCAACAGGAGCGCCCGATCCAGTGCCGATAAAACTGAGTTGTGAAGTCTGTTCGCTTTCGTCCGTTCCAACTTTGACCGACAGATCCATTGGCTTGGTCGTCGTCTCGGAACCTGCTCGCTGAGTAACCATCTTCTTGATCTCGAAAACGTATCCCTCGAAGCGATCAACAAAAAAGTAATTGACAGTGCTCCAATGCTTCTGGGCATAGCTGTTGATATCGGCCTGCGATCCCAAAACCATGATCTCGCGAGTCTTCGATATCTGATGGACGGCTCGCTGAAAACGGAAGCACTTATCGACCACTCGCAAATAGACTTTGTCCGAAGCATCCAGGATGGTTTTGATATGGTCCAGCCATCCAAATTCTTCATCATCCAGATTTGCCGAGAGCGAAATGTCGATAGAAATCTTGGCAGGATTAAATTCGATTCGACCAGTCGCGCCGGACTTGGCAGCATTGGATTCATACCATCGATATGCCCATTCGTTTTCGACAAACGAAAATTCGATATTGCCAGACGGAAATAATTTACCCTTGAGAACCTTCATGATTCGGTTGAACTGAATCAACACCCTTTCGATTTCTGATCCCTTTTGACTCTAGCAGGCGCTGAATCGGATTTCAACGAAGTAGGAACCCCATTTGCAAAGGATCGGCAGGATCGACAAAAAAGTTGGACTTGCCAGTAATAAACGCTCGACCAGTCACTATTGGAAGTATCGACTTGAAATGGCCTGCCTGACCGACTTTTTTTACAGAGACTTCAAAAGACGACCCAATAATGCTCTCGATGATGATTTTTTCACCCATCGCGATCTGTTTCCTGGCAAAGTGGATCGCAGCACGCCCGCTGACGCCAGTTCCAGTTGGACTGCGGTCGATTTGCCCATCGGCAAATACACAGACGTTCCGCGAGTGATTGGCTGGATCCTCAGCCGGGCCAACAAAAATCACACCGTACAGAAAACCCAACTCCGGCTCGCTAGGATGTACGATCTCGCGTGATTCCAGGATCGCTTGCTTGATCTTCTTTCCCAGCTCAACCAGCCGAGAGAAATCTTCCGCAGCACAGCCACAGCCGACTTCAGAAACATCGACGTAAGCATAAAAAGCGCCACCGAACGCCAGGTCATAACTGAGTTGACCGATACCCGGAACCACCACGGTCTCATCCAGCGCTACGACAAACGATTCGACGTTTTCAAATGCCACAGAATCCGTCGCCCGGCAGTAACTTGAAATCACTGTGCCTGCCGGAGTATCAATCCGCAACTCTGTCACATCGCCCGCTTGCTCGACCAGCCCGGTTTCCATGACAACTTTGGTAATCGCAATGATCGCATGCCCGCACATCGTGCTGTAACCTTCGTTGTGCAAAAAAATCACGCCAAAGTCTGAAGTGGGATTCTCAGCCGGAACAATGATGCAGCCGTACATGTCAGCATGACCTCGAGGTTCCCACATTGTAAGTTTGCGGAAATCGTCATGATGCTGTTTCATCGTCTGCCGATTGCCCAACACCGTGGCTTGCTTGAGTTC
>CAZOXC010000991.1:0-1591 GCA_964583205.1 uncultured Pirellulaceae bacterium
CACTAACCGTTGGCTGTTGGACAATCAAGATCACTCCAGTCGAGTTGTGATCGTGAATCAATCTGATTCCGAAACATTCAACCTGCATGCCTGGAACAACTGGTACGAGTACCCCGGAAGTTATTGGCGGGCAGAAAATCAAGCCAAAGCATCGGTTGATCAGGGCGAGAAAAGCCAGGCCACCTATGCGGCACATTTTCTAATTGGCCACCATGGCGTTTTTTCACTCTCGCCGATCTGGCTGTGGGCGATTCCGGGCGTTTTGATGCTCTGTTTCTCGACCCATTACAAGATTCGTTTTATTGGTGTCGGCATTATTTCTATCTCGGTCGTTGTGATTTTGTTTTATGTGACTCGCGATGAACTTGATCGAAGCTATGGCGGGCTGACATGTGGACCTCGCTGGTTATTCTGGTTGATTCCGATGTGGCTGATCGCCCTGATTCCCCTGCTGGACCGAATCAGCAAATGGGGCACGATGAAAGTGGTGGCTGTGATCACGCTCTTTATCAGTGCAGGTTCGGCTTCCTATGCCTGGGGCAATCCATGGGTTCATCCCTGGATCTATGAAATCATGCAAAAATTTGGCGGCTAGGCTGAGCAGCAACTATTTAGCGAACCTCATGTCGAGCCAATTCATCTTGCCTGTATTGCCAAAAACGCAGAAGATTACGGCAACGATTATTCCCCAATTCTGAGTTCAACTTTCCGTCATTTGGAATCGCAATGGAAATCCAGTTTTACAACTCGCTAACCAACCGCACCGAAAAATTCGAGCCCATCACGCCCGGCAAGGTGAAAATGTATAGCTGCGGTCCGACGGTTTATGACTTTGCGCATATCGGAAATTTTCGCTCGTTCCTGTTTGGCGATCTGCTGCGACGGTTCCTGGAATTGGCTGGCTACGATGTCGAGCACGTGATGAACATTACGGATGTCGGGCACATGACCGACGACAGTAATGTCGATGGCGGCGGCGAAGACAAGATGAACGTTGCAATCCAGAAAATGAAACAGGACAAAAAGTCCGGCAAAGTGCCTGACGGCGCCATCGAAAATCCGGACGATCCTTTTCAAATTGCCAAGTTCTTTACCGAGGCATTTATCGACGACTCGAAACGCCTGGGTTACAAGATTGCTTTTGAGTATCCGCAACGAGTTCCCAAAGCGACCGATCATATTCCCGGTATGCAAAAGATGATCCAGCAGTTGATCGAGCGCGGGCATGCCTACGTTTCCAACGACGGCGTCGTGTACTTCAGTGTCGAAAGCTTCGATGCCTACGGCGACCTGAGCGGAAATACGCTTGAGCAATTACGGAGTGGTGCCGGTGGTCGAGTCAGCGATCAAGATCAAGCGTCCAAGCAGCATCCGGCTGACTTCCTGCTTTGGAAACCGGACAACACTCATATCATGAAGTGGGCCTCGCCCTGGGGAGTCGGTTCCCATGGATGGCATATCGAACGCTCCGTGATGGCTCGTGAGTTGCTGGGCAGCGACGAGCTCGATATTCACACGGGTGGAGAAGATTTAATTTTTCCGCACCATGAATGCGAGATCGCCCACTCGCGAGGAGCACGCGGCTTGTCTC
>CAZOXC010000992.1:0-1582 GCA_964583205.1 uncultured Pirellulaceae bacterium
GGACTTGATGATCCGGGCGATTGCCAACACCCAGTTCACTATCGAACAACTCAATGACTTTGATGAATTGCTTGACGATCATCAGTATCGCGACGGTTTGAAACGGATGGTGACGGGTGCCAAGGTGATGGGCAACCAATTTTTCGTTGACCCGGCATCTTATTACGAAACTCATTTGAAATCCGGAGCCAACGACTTGCCACAGGCAATCGAAAATCAGCAACGGGTCGAAAACTATATGAAGTATTCGCCATTCGTGTTCGAAGATCACATGGCCTTTCTCACCGAGATGGAAAAGTATGACGAAGCGTTATTGGAATTGCCCTGGTTGGAATTGCGTGATGCGTTGATCGAATTGAAAACCGAGCAGGAGCAAACCTATTCGGAATCCATGAGTGATTATCGCTTCCCCTATACAAAGCAACTGCTGCCTGACTTTGCCGACTACATTGAAACCGCTCACAGCCTGGGCCAGTTTCGCCAGTTGATCCGAGGCGCACTTGCCGTCAAGCGTTACGAAGCCGGCGAAGGTCGTCTACCACAATTCCTGAATCAAATTCCCCCCAAGTACGCAGACGAAATCCCACAGGATCCTTATTCAGATGGACCGCTCCTGATGCAATTCGTCAAGGATCAGGTCGTGATCTATAGCGTCGGTCCTGACGGAAAAGATGACTTGGCCGGAATGGCAGGACAGGGCGACGACATTCGAATCGTGCTGCCAAAGGGAACTCCAGCTCAATCGTCTGGCGAAATTCTCGATTTGTAATCCGGCTATTTTCCCTAGCCCTTACCTACGGTTGGGCTTTCTGCCACTGTAAGACAAATTCGAAAACTGGCGATATTGATTGTCTTGCGTTAACCAGCCTGCGCGCCAAAAATAGCGGAAACATTCTTTATCAGGTTGGACATGGCTACACCAGCGGCTCAAAAAGACTCGAAATCGGCAGACTTGAAAATCCGAGTCTCGAAAAACCAGTATGAACGGATTCCCTGCCAGGTTTTTGATAGTTCGCATCACATCGCGATTGCGATTGCCCACCACATCGCTGATCAGATTCGCGAAAGCGCCGATGCTGGTCGGAATTGTGTTCTGGGACTGGCCACCGGTAGCACGCCGGTTGGAATCTATGACGAACTGGTGCGGCTGCACAAAGAAGAAGGGCTGTCTTTCAAGAATGTGATTACATTCAACCTGGACGAGTACTTCCCGATGCAGCCGAATGAACTGCAGAGTTACGTGCGGTTCATGGACGAGCACTTATTCAATTTCATCGATATCCCGAAAGAAAACATCAACATACCGGACGGCACGATTCCGATCGATCAAGTCAACAATTTCTGCGATGAATACGAATTGCGGATCAAGGATGCCGGTGGAATTGACATTCAGATCCTGGGGATCGGCCGCACGGGACATATCGGGTTCAACGAACCGGGTTCCAGCAAAGAAAGTTTGACTCGACTGATCACCCTGGACCGAGTCACTCGTCAGGACGCAGCCAGCGACTTTTTCGGCGAGGAAAATGTTCCTCGGCGAGCCATCACGATGGGCGTTGGCACCATTTTGAAAGCTCGAGAG
>CAZOXC010000993.1:0-1578 GCA_964583205.1 uncultured Pirellulaceae bacterium
CTTTTTAACCATCCAGAATCCTCAGGTGGGAATGCTGGTGGGTACAGGCGTACGTTTTTACGAGGCCGGAGAAGTGTGGCATGCTTTGGCTGCGCGAGTCGGTATGCCGGTTTCGCTTTTGAAACACAATCAGTTGCGATCACTGGACAGATACAACCGCTTGATCATGGTCAGCGGCCGTTACGATTCGCTTGATTCAGTTGGCGATTGGGTCCGAAACGGCGGCACCTTGATCGCTGTGGGCGGCGGAGTGGAAGCTGCCCAAAGGTTAATGGCCTCCAACAATTCTTCAGATGATGCCAGTGCAGGCGACTCGACAGGCGACCAGAGCACCAAGGACGAAACTGAGGAAGATGACAACTCGATCCAAAAGCCTTTTGCGGATGCTCGAACTGAACAAGCCCTGAAGTTGGTCAGCGGTGCGATTTTCAATGCTCGAATCGATCCCACCCATCCAATGTTTTATGGCTACAAATCCCAGACGATGTCGGTTTTCAGAAACCATACTCGATTGCTGGAGGCTTCCCCTTCGCCTTATGGAAACCCCTTGATTTACGACCAGAACAATCCGTTGCGAGCTGGGTATGCATCGCAAGAGAATCAAGAACGCCTGGCCGGAACCGCCGGAATCGTGATCAAACGAATGGGGCGCGGCCGCATCATCATGATGACCGACAATCCGAATTTTCGAGGCTTCTGGCTGGGAACCCAGCGCGCGTTCTTCAACGCAGTCTACTTCGGCGATCTGGCTGATCCTCCTGCTGCTCGAGAAGAATCGGCCATCGAAGAATAAAGACACCGCTGAATGGACTTGCAATGAAACGGATTTTTCAAAAGCAACTGACTGCCGACAAGGATAATGTCGACACTAACGGGCATGTGAATAATGTCGTGTACGTTGGCTGGATGCAGGACGTAGCCGTCGATCACGCAATCAACAACGGTTGCGACCAAGAACTGCTTGCGCAATTCAATGCCATCTGGGTGGCGCGATCGCATTACATCGAGTACCGGCAACCCGCGTTCGAGAAAGATAAGATTCTGGTCGAGACCTGGTTGGCCTCCAAACGGAGAGTCGGCTGCCAGCGCAAATATCGATTTCTACGTCAGGCCGATGGAGAATTGTCAGAAGGTGATCTATTGGCGGTCGCCGAGACCGCTTGGGTGTTTGTAGATGCCTTGACCGGCCGACCCAAAAAGATGCCCGATGAAGTGACACGGTTATTCGAGGTCGTTGATCGAGAATAGAACCTGTTGGCAGATTTGCTCTAGTTGCCGTTCTTTTTCAATTCGGCTGATGTCAATTCGAAGCTGACGTTCTTTTCTCGAGCCATCAAGGTCATGCCGCAGAATTTCGTTTCCGTAAACGGCGCTCCGAAAGTCGTGTGTTCCGAATAATTCTGCTCGACCCAATTCATAATTTTATCGCCAAAACCGGGTTCGCCAAAACGCTCTCGCTCGTAAGTATTGAACAGTCGATTCACAAGTAGCACATAGTCGATCGAGTCTTCATCAAACGAATCGACAATCTGTTGTTCGCCAAACATGGCGATCTCAGGAGGCATGAAGTTGATAAAG
>CAZOXC010000994.1:0-1576 GCA_964583205.1 uncultured Pirellulaceae bacterium
TTTTACGGCGGGTACTACCCGACAACAGATAACGTCGCAAGCGGAGTAGCTTTCGGCAGCCCGGTAATGACCGGAACACTGGGGGCAGCTCCAGTAACAACTTCCCCTAGTACAGGAAATTTAATTATGAGTAAAACTGGTATTAGAGTTGATGAAGATGTCGTTTTCGGTGTCAACATCAAACAAAACGGACAATTCACGGACGTACAAGGTGGTGCGGCTTCCTTGTCTGGCTTGTCTTTGATCTTGATTCGTGATGGCGACACCACAGAGCTTGATCCAACTGCTGGCGTCACGTTCACAAAGGTTGGTACAGTCGATGGTGTTTATGAGGCTGTGTACGACCGAACGGCCATGCTTGACGCTGGCGGAGCGGCTTACGTCCCAGCAGTTGGTGATGATCTGAAGTTCATTCCGCAAGCTGAGGTTGTTGCTGGTTCTCCTCCTCTTCCCGGTGTGGAGGATTCTGTTTGCATCATCGCAGTAGACTCCGCCTCTGACCCGTTGGCAGAATGGAGCGTTTGCTAATGAGCAACGAATTCACGGCAGACGAAAACGTAGTTTTCTCGCTTACGACTAAGCAGAATCAAGCGTTAGCAGACCTGCCCGGTGGTGCAAGTTCACTATCGGTGGGTTCGCTGTTCGTAATCCGTGAAGGCTCAACGATCAACTTGGCCGATACTGGTGTAACGTTTTCGGAGCTTTCAGCAGACGATGACGGCCAGTATCTTGCCACGTTGGATCGAACGGCACTAACAACAAAAGATGGGAGTCCATTCGTTCAGCAAGCGGGCGATGGTTTCGTATTCTCGTACAGGGCAGAGATTTTGCCCGGTCAGTTTGTCGGTACATCAGATAATTTATTTGCTTCAATTCGAAGTGGCCTTGATCTCGATGAAATTCAGACACGATTTGACAGCCAAGATTTTAAGCTTCAAGAGATTTGCGACTCACTGGACGGCGGAACCGTCATCGGTCTCGGCGAACAATTGGACTGCTGCACAAAGCTGATAAAAATCATTCAGGGCAGCGCGTATACACCAGGGTTCCAGTGGGATCTTGGGGAAGATATCACGGGGCAAGAAGTTTCGATGCGCTTGCAAGGGCAGGACTTCGCAGGATCGGCAGACGGATCAATTGCAAGCGTCCCATTCACAGTGGAACAAACAGAATCGCTTGAGATTACGACTCACGAGCGATCGGAATACAGGTTGAGGGTTGGCAATCAAGTGATTGTTGGCAGAGCTGAAATAGTATAGGAGCCAAGATGGCTGATTTAAGAATGACAAACGAATGGCAGGATGTTGCCGCAATGTCGGGAATGACGGGCGGCACCGACTTGTTTATTCAACCAAAGGGCGATAGGTGTGTTGTTCAGTTCGGGGCGACAGCGCCACCAGCAGACACGCCGGGGGAAAAATCCATTGACGGTGTTTCGGTCGAAAGCTACGAGAAACTGAGAATTCAAGGTGAAGCTAATATATGGGTCCGGACGATCTCCAAGGGCCAACACTGCCGTCTACACATCGCGGAGTTTGTCTAATGCCTGTTGTGCTGAGAGAAGATGGTGGCGGTG
>CAZOXC010000995.1:0-1575 GCA_964583205.1 uncultured Pirellulaceae bacterium
CCAGTATGCTCTGCAATCCGCAGAATCTTTGGTGAGAAATGCTCAACGAACGATTCAAGGCTTCCCGGATTCGCCCAGTAAAGAGAGCATGCTGGCCATCGGTGAATTTGTATTGTCTCGAGACAGTTAATCCCAACAATCGCTGTTGCAATTCACTGGATTTCTGAAAATTGATTCCGCTATTTGTCTGCGGCGGATAGAATTGAGTCTGAATTTCTGATTGGTACCGTGAAAATAAGATGAATCAACCGACCTATGTTTGTCCGACCTGCGGCTCGCACATTGCCGAAGTCCAGGAAGGCCAGTCAATCGAATGCGACTCTTGCCAGATGCTGGTGACGCCGATCCAGGCGACTCGAGCTGTGCCGGGCAAGGAAACCATCGACCAGGCTCGCAAACAGCACTTGAAAGACAAAACACCAAAACAGGAAAAGGTTGATCCTCTGGAACACGCCCTGCTGAAAGACGCTGACGATTCGCGCGAGCAGATGTTATTCAAGGTGTTTGGTACTCTATTGCTGGTGGTGGGGATCGCATCATTCCTGATTTGGATCATCCCTCCGGCGCGAGGCTTTTTTGAAGCTCGGGAAATTCCACCCTGGCTGATTATTACGCTGGCCGTTGTGTCGACTTCTCTGGGAATTGTTTTGTTCTTTTTGAAAAACATGCGTAAGGTCAACTAGTTCCGGGTGAACAGTCAATGCTGGTTCCTGCACTCTGATGAGCCAGCTCACTGTGTCAAAACACTATAATGGGTCAACGGCATGTTCACTCGAAAGAAAAAAGGTTGGGAACTGGGCGAGTCCGCAGCGACGCCCGAAGCCGTTTTCCAGGCCCGCCGCCGCTTCGTTAAAGCCATGGGATTGGGCATAATCTCCGGAGGACTTGGAGCCGCCGGAATTCATTTTGGTACTCGTACGCCGCTCAACGACACTCCAACCATCGCGGCAGAGACTTCTCCAGAGTTTGCCGACGCTGGACGAATGGAAACACCAGAACAATCCGTTTTCCGGTTCACGAATTTCTACGAATTCGGAATCGATAAACGCAGCCCGACTCGGCTCGCAAAGAATTTCTCGTTGGATCCCTGGACACTGCAGATTGATGGACTGGTCAACAAGCCGCTCAAATTGAATCTGGACGAGATCAAGAAGCTGGGATTGGAACAGCGAGTCTACCGTTTTCGTTGCGTCGAAGCTTGGGCGATGACCGTGCCCTGGACCGGAGTGCCACTGGCGACATTGTTGAAAATGGCGGATCCCAAACCCGAAGCCAAATTCGTTTCCATGACCAGTTTTTTCGATCCTGCACAAGTACCACGTCAATCTGACACTACGTTTCCCTGGCCTTATCAAGAAGCGGTACGAATCGACGAAGCCATGAACCCGTTGGCCTTTGCGGCTATCGGACTCTATGGAAAAACGCTCCAGCCGCAAAACGGGACTCCATTTCGAATCGTATTTCCTTGGAAGTACGGATTCAAAGGCCCCAAGAGCGTCGTTAGCATCAAGTTTCTCGACAGAAAGCCAGTCACCTTCTGGAATTCTTTGCAACCGAGCGAGTACGGCTTTTATG
>CAZOXC010000996.1:0-1575 GCA_964583205.1 uncultured Pirellulaceae bacterium
AGGCCAGCAAACCGGAATGCCGCCCCGTATCGCTTTTCCGGGCTGGTAGTTCGTCTCAGGGCTGAGCCAAAGCACCGGATTTCCATTGAGGATCAAATCTGTAACATGACCGCCATGCAGAAACACATCAACTTGACCATGCTCACTTTTCAGGCGCGAAAAAGTCAGGTCATTCGGTCCAGCCTGGAACTCGATTCGATTCGTCTGCTTAAATCGTTCATTCAACAAGTCAACTGACATCATGTTACATTCAACCGAGAATTCAATTGCCAGGTTTGCTCAAGCTCGAATCAACGCAGAGAAATCTTCACGGTGCCAATTGCCTTTTGCTTTGGCCGTAATGTTTGCTCGCTTGTGCGTTGATTCGAATGACTCGTCACTTTGCAATAAACCCAGTTTGTATGCAAAGTAGTCCGAGTGCGCATTAATCAACAACCGCCAATTCCAGGGAATACGATTCGGCCAAATTCGGTTGATGTGAAATCGAATGTTGGTCAAGCAGTTGCTGGTAATCGTGTTGTACTTCTCCGGCGACTTCGACAACTTATCGACTCGCTGCATCACGCATCGGAAAAAGGACTGCACCTGATCCGGCGTCGCGTTACTTGGATAAAGATAAACGTCGTCGCCGCGAATCTCTGTTCTTTGCCCGATTGCATCGCGTTCGTCGGCAACTGCGTACATGATCGGAAAAGCACCGAACATGCCTTTGAAGATTCCATACTTTTGATTCAACCGCCGCCGAGCCTCCACGGAAACGACAATGTGTTGGCCATTGTCAAAACCAAAACTCATCATCGTGTGGGCGAGGTCTTTCCGGTCGGCAAAGGGAACCAGGATGAAATCAGCACTAACGATCGAAGGAACGTTGACCGTTCGCACTTCGTATTTCTCCTCGTGCGTGCCGTCGCAGTTGTATCGAAAATTGCGGAAATTTTCGATTCGAATGGAGTCACCATCAAAAGTAACCAGCGGAATCCGCTCCATCCCGACATCCCACGGTCCACCCTCGTCCTCAGTTTCGTTTATTGCGTTGTTCATCATACTTCTTGAGGGACTTCCGGATGCATCAATGCCAAAAAGCTCCCCCGTACCAAAAAAAGATCGGCTGAGTCAGCGTTGGAATACGCTATCCGAACATTCGGCTGAATTTGAACCAGGCTCCGACCATCGACTTCATTGACGAAGTGAGCGTCGTGAACTTCCACTCGGTCGCCGTGTTGCGAATGATCTCGGCACGAGTCGGGTAGGCGTGAACCGATTCCTGGATGTGTCGCAACCGCATACCTTTCGTGATAGCCAGACTCATTTCGGCAATCATTTCGCCTGCGTTTTCTCCTACGATCGTAGCCGCAACGATTTTGTCTGTTCCCTTTTTACAATGAATCCGGCAGAAACCTCGATGTTCGCTTTCAGTTTGCGCACGGTCGTTGTCCTTGATCGGCAGTTCGTAAGTGTCGAGATTGGCTTTCTGTTTCTCGATTTCCGAATAGGGCGGACCCGCATGAGCCACCTCGGGATCCGTATAGGTCACCCAGCTCATGACGCGGTCTTTGGCGTTCAAGCGATAAGGCC
>CAZOXC010000997.1:0-1573 GCA_964583205.1 uncultured Pirellulaceae bacterium
ATTTGTTGCAGGAAGTTTTCCTATGTGCAATCAAATATGCGGACCGCTATCGCGAGCAGGGAAAGTTGCGGGCATTCCTGCTGAAAATTGCCAGCAACAAGGTCAAGGAGCGCTATCGCAAGTACTCTCGAGAGTTTTTGCTTAGCGAGACGCAGTGGGAGTTGAATCAACCTGAATTTGAAGCTCGAGCCATCGATTTGCTGGCGATTAAGGAATCGACTGCCAAGCTGATTCCAATGTTGCGGCGTCTGACTTCAAGTCAAAGACAGGTGCTGGTGTTGCGGTACTTTTGCGAATTCGGCTTTGACAAGATCGCTCGGCTGCTGGATTGCCCGCCCAACACGGTCCACAGCCATTGCCGTCGCGGGCTAGCGAATCTCCGTAAACTGATGCCTGACTCGGAAAACAACGAGTCACAGGATTGGCGTCGTCAGAGAGGAAGTTGACATCATTGGCAGTGATAGCAGGTGTGTGAAACTTTGCTAATTGCGGCATTGGTAACGAAATTACTAATGGTTCTGATCATTCCGTGTCGATCATTTTTATCACCTGTAGGAATTTTGCAGGCATTATGCGCTCGGTTTGTGAGACTAAATCGAGTGTTCACGGTAGTGATCGACACGGGGAAAATCGATGAAGATCAGTCTGCGTTGGCTTAGCCTTTGCGTAACTTTACTGGCATGCGTTTTATCGAACCGGGCTCAGGCCCAGGAATTCGGCTCAGGCGCATTCCAACCGGTGATGGCGGCTGAGTTGCCGAGTTTGATACCAGGACGTTTTTGGTTTGAAGCCAACGTCGCTGACGAGGGCCTTGGCTACTCGGGCAGCTACGTCACACTGGGCGGGAAAACTCACATATTTCAGGATTTCCTGGATGGCCGCTGGCTGCTGGAAGCCCAGGGGCACGTGTCGACCGACAGTGGTGGGCTGTTTGCCAATATTGGAATTGAACGAGTCTTTTCGATCCCGGCCGCCGGCGCTGATGTCAGTGGCGGTTTCTGGTTCGATTACGATGATGATCAACAAGGCGGTTTTGCACACACCATGACGGCTGTTGGTGCAAGTGCCAAAATTAAAACACAACGATGGGAATTGTATGCGAACGGCTACTTTCCAATCGGCACAACAGACTTTGCTCAAGGTGATCCAGCTGGAATCGATTGCTTCCTGAATCACAGCATTGTATTGACGCCCGGTATCGACAGTGCCCTGCGAGGAGTCGATGCCATGTTCCGCTTGAAACCGGCAGCACTGGCACAAGTCAACGGTTCAATCGAAGTTGGTGGTTATGCTTACACCAGTGACCTTGTTGAATCCTTCGGTGGTGTTCGTGTGCGAGGTGGTTTGCAAGTCATGCGTGGCCTGTTGGTCACCGGCGAAGTGAATAACGATGATCGCTTTGGCACCACGGGCGTATTGTCCCTGTCAATGATCTACGGTGGCTCGGCACGAGGAACCGAATACGGATTCCTGGCTCGCGACCTGGATCCGACCATTCGAAACGACCATGTGGTTCGATATCAACAAGATCTGGTTTTGGCAATCGATCCCGACACGGGAGCACCATACAACG
>CAZOXC010000998.1:0-1573 GCA_964583205.1 uncultured Pirellulaceae bacterium
ATTCTGACCCTCGAGTGATGTATTTCCGTCAGGCTCGTAACGGAATGTGGGCTCGGGCCAGCCTGCTAGTCCATATTTTCGGTCTGGAACGTCACTTAGAATCGCTTGCCAGCGACCTCAGTGGGCAGACCCATCTGCCCTAATGACCAGTTGGCATTCGGGTTTTGCCGGAGATGTCGATTTGTGGGGCAAATCGACTCTTTGAAACCGGTTCTGCGAGGCCAGACTCAATCGCAAAATCCCGTGTCAAAACGATAAATCCGATGATTCCGATCCGACAAAATTAACGGGCGGTTGGATCTGTAGAAAGCCGACGAATTCGTTGACACCTTTTTTTTAAGGCAACTATACTATTTTGATGGCTTAATCCAAAAACAGCCACTGATTTACCCAAACAAACACACGGTAATCAGCTAAGATAAATGGGGGCGTTCACGTCGTTTGGATGCGTAAGAAACAGCGACGTGACAAATTGATTGATCGATCCAAGGGACGACGTAAATGAATCTAATCGGCAAAATTCTCACGATGTTGATCCTGGTCATGAGCTTGCTGTTCTTGTTCGTGGCTTTTATGGTCGCGGCTTCGCACCAGAACTGGAAGGGCATCGCTGAGGAAAATCAGAGCTTGGCTAACCAGTATCTTGATGAAAAAAATCAGATCAAACAGCAGATCGTTACCAAGGAACAACAGCTACGTCGGGAACAAGTTTCTCGAATGATGGTTGTGGCACAACTTGAATCTCAGTGGCAACGAGCCAACGCGGATTACAATTCGATTGTTGAGCAGTTGAGTAACGTCACTGCGGACTTGCAACAAAAAACAATCACTTTGAAAGAAGCCGAAGAGCGACTCAACGAACAAGATGGTCAAGTCGCAGAACTTGATGGACAAGTCACCACGCTGACTCAAAACATTGCTGCAGAACATTCCAAGGTAATCGAGTTACAAAACTTGAGATTCCAATTGTCTGGAACACTTGAAGCTCTGGAGAGCCAGAAGCAGGCTTTGGCCAATTCGATGGCCGCCAATACTCGAGTCATGAAAAAATTCGGCATCTCCAACGATATGCTGGTCGATGACATTCCACCAATTCTGGATGGCGTCGTCACCAAGATTCGCGAAAACGGATTGGTCGAGATCAACCTTGGAACTGATGACGGACTCAAAAAGGGGCATACGGTCGACATTCACCGCCGTGGACAGTATGTCGGACAAGGCACGGTTCACACTGTGATTCACAATCAGGCTGCCGTACAGATGATTCGCGAAATGACCGACACTGCAGTGCTGCAGGAAGATTTGGTTACGACCGAGTGGTCTCGTCCAAATTTGAAAAACGAAAACTAGGATAACTCAAGATGTCAGACCAAAGTTTTGAAGCGGCCGCTCCCAGTGAAGAAGTTTTTGTGGATAACGCCCAGGCGGCTCCCGTCTACAGCAAACAGGGAATGAATGTCTACACAGTGATGCTGTTGATTTCCCTGCTGTGTTTGATCGTGGGTGCAATCATTCTGTTTATTGAAGCCGGTAGGTTTGGCGGCTGGAACACAGATTCTGCTAAGCCCAACTC
>CAZOXC010000999.1:0-1572 GCA_964583205.1 uncultured Pirellulaceae bacterium
CGTTGCCGAATCCGATGTGGATTCATACGCGTCGATAATATCCTGCACAAGTCGATGTCGCACAATGTCAGCTCGAGTCAGAGTAACTGTACTGACGCCCTTAATTTTCTTCAGCCGAGTCAGTGCGTCATGCAATCCACTACGCACTCCACGGGGCAAGTCCAACTGGGTTGGATCACCGGAAACAACAATACGCGAATTCTGGCCCATTCGCGTCAGAAACATTTTCATCTGCGCGACCGTCGTGTTTTGCGCTTCATCCAGAATGATGTATGCGTCGTTCAGCGTTCGTCCACGCATATAAGCCAGCGGGACAACTTCGATGATATCGTTTTCAATCAACGCCTTGACCTGGTCGTAACCCATCATTTCATAAGTCGCGTCCAGCAAGGGTCGCAGATAAGGATTGATTTTGGCCTGCAAGTCACCCGGCAGGTAGCCAAGATTTTCGCCGGCCTCGACAGCCGGACGTACCAATACGATCTTGCGAATCAACTGATGCTTGAGCGCCTCGACCGCCATTGCGACGGCCAGATAAGTTTTTCCGGTACCGGCCGGACCGATCGCAAACACCAGATCGTTTTTGCGGATCGCTTCAACATACTTGCTCTGACCAGGAGTCTTTGGCTTCACTTCCTGCCCTACCTGGATCACATCGATCGGCACGATTTCCGGTTCGCTGGATTCGCCCGACACGCGCGCAATGGTTTCCTCGAACAAGTCCGGGGTCAAACCGCCCTGACGACGCACGATATCCGTAAGGACTTCGATTGCTTCGATCACCTGTGAAACGGCTGGTTCTTCGCCAACGACCTTGATCTTGCCATTGCGATGGATGATATCTACGTTGAACAGTTCGCGCAGCTTGCGAAGATGCTGATCTCTTGCGCCAAACAATGGGAGAACAAATTGTGGTTCAACGGACGAAATTGTCGCTTCTGTCATTCACTCGCGGTGACTCATACACCGCACCAAATTGAAGGTTCCCAATAATATAGCTGATCTGATTACCCGACAAACAAGCCCATGTCCCAATCAGGACTGGAAAATCGCTTTTTCGTCGAGGTTTATACGACATTCAGCTTTTTTAAACGTTCGCGTAATTGACCGACAGCAGGTCAAATTGCAATGATTTTAACGAATACAGCCAGGGAACCATACGAGTGCAGAATCGCAATCTAAAACGACGCAACCAGCGGCCGCGGGTTGCTACCGAATTTCCGGCGTATCAATTGATTGAAACCGACGATGGCAGCCGCACGCTTTATTCAATTGATGACCAGGAAACTTTTCATTCCGAATCAGGTGCCGCTGCCGAATCGAGTCTGGTGTTTGTCGACAACAGCCAGCTGACTGAACTGCCCGCCCGGCACCTGGATCAAAACACATTCCGGGTTTTGGAAATCGGTTTCGGAACCGGGCTGAACTTTTTTCTCACTTGCGATCGTTGGCTGAACAGCGAGTTCACATCTGCAACCGGACTTGAATATGTTGCAGTTGAATCCAGGATTCTGCCGCCGGCTTTGATTGCAGGCCTCGACTATCAACACTTGATCGAGCACCCTGCTTTGC
>CAZOXC010001000.1:0-1568 GCA_964583205.1 uncultured Pirellulaceae bacterium
CTAATCGTGTCGTCGCCTCGACCGTACAGAATCGCCGGCACCTGACCATTTTTACGCAAGCGTCGCATTCGCAACGTGCCAGTTTCTTCGCGTTTTTGTGTATTTAATACGTCCGTCATCGTTCGCCAAAAAAAAATTGCCCCGCAAAAACGGCGCAGTTAGTTTCTATCAAAACAGAGCCCGATCAAACCAAGCCGGAATCCGCCAAGTTTTGGACTTTTGTCGAAAGGTGATTTTTGCACAATTTGATTGTATTACAAGTCCAACTGCCGATGGAGGAGCAAGTTACGTCAAACGCCGGATCGGATGTTCCAATCCAGCGGTGACTGGAGACGTTTCCCGGACTCGCATTCTTTTTTTGGCCATTCCTCAAGCAATTTGACCCGAAATGAGTAAATCGAATCAATCCAAACACGCCAATTTCGAGTTTGTGGAACCGATTGGGCTGAGAGTTCTGGTCCGAAAAGACGAACCAAAACGAGAAACAAAGGGCGGAATTGCTCTGCCTGATTCGGCCGAAATTCCCACAATCACAGGGCGAATTGTCACGATCTCGGCGGCAGTCGAAAATGATGAGGATGTGCCCCTGCAGCAATACGACAAAGTGCTGTTCCACCCCAAAAGCGCAATTCCCGTGGATTTTGAATCCGACAACCAGTTGTTTGTTGTGCCCGTGGAAGATGTCGTAGCCGTTTTTCGGCGCGAAGGCCCGCCAGCCACCTAATTCTGGAACCCGGCAGCCTCGACGAAATCCAAATACAGCTTGAGTAGATCGCAGCCAGAAAATGCTGCCTGAAACGCAGCTTGGAATTCAAAACTCGGCAAGAAACAAATCTGGACCCTCGAATTTCGAAGGTCCAGTTATCTCTACTGATTCGAATAATGGCTGCCAGCCTGAGCTAACTTGCTCTGGCTTCTGGCTTATTCTGAAATCTGTTCACTCAACTTTTTGATCGGCGTCGTCTTCTCAGAACAACCATTCCGGCAACTCCCAAAATCGCCAAGCTAGAGCAGGGCTCAGGAATCGCACTCAGCTCACCAGTAAACTCGGGCGTTCCAGAACCGTCCGTGTCGTACTCATATGGAGCCGGTTGCCCGTTGGTAAATGATCTCAAGTCTCCAAAGTTTCCGGGAAGCACAAACGACAACACCCCGCCGGTAGTAACACTTGGTCCGCTGCCATTGAAATTCAGGTCAACCAACAAGTTTCCGCCACCGGCAGATACTTGAGTAAAGGCTCCCCCGGTAAACCCATTTGCGCCCGTGCCGACACCATTCGCTAAAATATTTACGTCCGCAATGGAGTAGTCGATGATCGACGCGTTGGTAAATATTTCTGAAACAACAAAATTGATCTGATAATTAGTCGCTGGGTCATTGATAAAGCTCGACGATTGATCGAACTCAAGATTATACAAACGGACAAAATCAGCACGTAATGTTGAGACTTCTCCAAGCAACAACACTAACGCAATTACCGCAACTTTCCTCATGACGCACTCCCCCTCTCTCGTACTGGTCAAAATGGAATTTTGAGAGTGTTACGAGTATCGAATACGACCCACAGT
>CAZOXC010001001.1:0-1568 GCA_964583205.1 uncultured Pirellulaceae bacterium
GATGTTGTTCAAACAATCGCGTCAACGGGTCAGCACATCGCAACTCAACCGGATCGTCAAAATGGCGGCCACCAATCATCCGCCACCGCTGACTTCGCATCACAAGCGTCCGAAATTTTTCTTCGCCACGCAGATCGGCGTTCAGCCACCAACGATCGTCATTAAATGCAATTATCCGGACTCGATCAACAAATCATACCGGCGTTACCTGCAGGGTGTGTTTGCCGAGACCCTGCCATTCGGGGAAGTTCCGATCCACCTGGTGATCCAGGAACGAACCGCCAAAGAGGCTCGATTGGCCAAAGTACAGAATCACCGGGCATTGAATGAGGGCGATGAAATTTCGCCGCCGACCAGAGATACGGTGCCGGACGTGAAAACTCCACCGGCTGAATCGCAGTCGGGTGACGAATGATCGGATTCCAGAGGGCATTTCATAACCCGGATCGCCGATAGTAGACGATTCTCCGAGTCGTTTTGGCAAGAAAAAAGCACGACTCGGAGAGTCGTGCTAATTTGGTTTTGAAATGCTCCCTAGTCGTCTTTCTCGTCGTCCTTGTTTTTTTCGTCTTGCCTGGAGTTGTTCGAATCGTCCTCTTCCATTTCCTTTGCACGACGTTCGTACGCGGTCTCGGCTTTCTCACCCAGGGCACCCTGGAGCATTTCTCGCTGTTTTTCGGTGAGTTCGGCCAGTAATTCCTGTTCGGCTTCTTTTCGCAACTCGGCGATTTTTTCATCGAGTTCATTTCGAATTTCACGAGCGCGCTTTTGCAGCTCGAGTGCTTCCTGATAAGACAGGTCCAGCAGTTTTATCACCTGTGGGTTGCCGAAAGCCCGTCCGGTGACCTGAGTTCCAATTTGCTGCTGCAGTCGAATTTGATTTAGACGCTCGATCTGAGCAGGCAACAGGATCGATTCAATTTCCTTTTCAAAATCTTCCAGCATTTCCCGGCGGTGTTTGCGAACAAATTCAATCTGGTCATCTGCTTCCAGACCCTCAGGAACCACGATCTCGCTGCGGGACAATTCACGGAATCTGCCCTGCAGCTTGCGGATGTCGCTTAGCTGTTCATCAAGCAAGCCAAGTTCTTCGACCATGACTCGGTCAAGCCGAAAACTGATTGCCTGACGGGGGCTGACGGTAAATCTTTCTTCAAGCTCTCGCTCGTCGTCCTGGGTACGTATCGTGGTGTTGGTTACCTGGCTCTGAACAGAAGCTGCGCAGGCAAAACCCAAAATACAAAAAATTAACACGATCGATGTTCGCATGGTTCACTCGTTGTTAAAGAATACTCGAAAATGGGCCAGGAAGATGGGCCGGGAACACGCCCGTTGCGATGTCCCTGCCCCCCTCATTAATTGCTCAGTGCAAATTACTCAGTGCAAATTACTCAGTGCTAATTGTCTAGCGTTGCTCAAGCAAGTTTTGCATTGCCTGGAGTTGCTCGGCCAGCTCGGCAATCATCTCAGCTTGCTCCTGCTGGCTGTTTTGCAGGTTTTCAATTTGAGCGTTTTGATCGTCAATCACAGTCTGTTGTGATTGAACAACCTTGGTCAACACGGCCGAG
>CAZOXC010001002.1:0-1564 GCA_964583205.1 uncultured Pirellulaceae bacterium
ACATCCTCCCAACGACCGTCGATGAACGTTCCCTTCCTTGACTGGACAACAACCCGAACGGGCCGTCCTTCGTCCGCCAACACCCGATCATTCAGGCATCTTTGGTGTTCTCGAAAGACATTGGCGGCAGCAATCCGTGCCGCTCGCAGTGTTTCTTCGAGTCGAAACAGCGCCACTGACCCATCACGGTGTTGGATCATGACCCGGTGGTTTCGGGTCTTGACCCCAACGATACGCGGTTGTGTACCGTGGTGACCTGCGGCGATGACTTTGGTTGACTTAGTCTCCTTCAAGATGCGCAACATTTCTCTTCTCCCACTTGAACGGGCATCGTCGAATAGACGTGCCGACCACCTTGGTCGGTGCGTACCGATACCGCGTGGTTCAAGCTTTGAAACGAAAAAGATGGCTAGGAGGACGTCATCGCATGTTTGGTATTTCCAAAAGAGTGGAATTGGGAACCTCGCTCAGGGACAGAGAGCAGGGTCAGTGAATCAAGGTTCACAGTGAAAACGCATGGGACCAGGATTCGTGAAAAGTGGATCTGCATTTTTTTGTCGAGTGCGCGGTATGCGACGCGTTTGAACAGCAGAGCCTTGGTTCGCATTGTTCGCCGGTTTCCTGAGCGAGGATCTGCGCGCCTGTTCTTCCAATTTCATCAATTCCTTGATGCTTTGGACGGCGATCCTAAACTTTCTTTTTTCGCGAGTAGAAGCTGCCAGTCGATACCATCAATTTCTAGCCTAACAGAATCGTGTTGGATGGCGCCACAAAACGAAACTCTCGTTTGTCGGTGTTGGGTGCGAGTTTGCACACCTCTGGAATCCTCCACCAAAAAGACTACGCAGCGTCAAATTAGTGACAACCTGTAGGCCAAGAAATGAGCGAACCTGCTGTTTAGCTGACGGCGATCACAGATTGGGAAGGCGAAACGAGATCAATGACAACGATTGTGGAAATGCGAGAGCGGACGCGAACGCTAGTTGAAAGAGCCGAAGACGCATGTCTAAACCTTGAGGTAGGCTTAACGACTGACCTTAATTTCTGGCACTACATCGACCAGCATCGCTCTAGCGACCCGCACCTCAGAAATGGAGTACCGCCTCAGGAGGGTTTTGACGTCCATCCCGATGATGAGATATTGCCTGGTGACTGGTTGGTTGCGCCACCCGACTATTACTGGGAATACACAATTAGTGATGATGCGGTTCAATGCTGCGAAGCGGCGACGATCATCCTGCAGTCCGACCCTTCTGGCCAATCTTTTCGTTCCATCTGCCAGTCTCTAATTGCCAACCGCAGTGAAAACTGGCGTCCTTTGGGCTGGATAGCCACGATCCCAGATTTCGACATGCCTTGGCATCTGCGACTGGGATTGATTCGCGATGAAATGGAATATCACCTCAACACCCACTGGGACCATATTCCGGAAATGCTGGCTCATTGGATCGTCTGCGAAGTGTCTGGACTCCCTCGCCAGCTGACCTTGCTGGAATCAATGTTTTGAACGGGTGTGACCGGCGTTCCGCAGGGAGTTTTCTGAGGGCTTGAGAATCTGGGTAAT
>CAZOXC010001003.1:0-1563 GCA_964583205.1 uncultured Pirellulaceae bacterium
ATACACCGGCAGATGAAATCTCCGATGCCATCAATGCCTGGTTGGATACTCGGCGAGATCTGAATGATATCGATCCGCTGGCCGTCAACAGTCTGGCCGAACAAGTTCGTCGAGAAGTAATTGTTGAGCCGGAAATTATCAGTAACAGCCTGATTGTCAGTGCAACTCCGGAACACTTTGACAGTATCGAACGCATCATTCGGTCGCTCGACCGGCGACCACCGATGGTAAAAATCAAAGTTCTGATCGCAGAAGTTGAATTGAACGATGTGGAAGAATTCGGAGTCGAATTCGGAATCCAGGATTCGTTGTTGTTCGACCGAGGGATTGGAACAGTCGGTTTCCCCTTTAACCAGGCGGGGATCGGTAATAACTCGGATCCAGTTGCATTGGCGACTCAGGAAGCGCTGGCCGGACAGGGACTGTTAAACTTTGGTGTAGGACGAACCAACAGCGCACTTGGCTACGGTGGCCTGGTCTTGTCTGCCGGTAGCGAGTCGATCAACGTTCTGATCAGGGCGTTGAAAGATCGAGGGCGGCTGCAGGTTCTGGGTTCACCTCACATCACCACAGTCGACAACCTTCAAGCCTCGGTGACAGTCGGTGCTGAAGTGCCTCGAATTATCGGTGTGTCCCAAAATACGTTTGGCACCACGAATAATGTTGACTTTATTCCCGTCGGTGTGATCCTCACAGTGACGCCTCGAGTCAGCCCGGATGGCATGATCATTATGGCCGTCGACGCCATTAAATCGAGTGTGGGACCTGAGGAAAACGGGATTCCGATCTTTGTGAATGCCACTGGTGACATTATCCGCTCGCCACAAATCCCAACGACGGAAGCTCAGTCGACCATTATGGCTCGGTCTGGTCAGTCGGTCGCATTCACCGGATTGATTACGACCGAAGACACAAGCGTCCGCCGCACCGTTCCGGTCCTGGGAGATATCCCGGTGATCGGTGATTTGTTCGGATTCCAATCTGAAAGTACCCGACGTACCGAGTTGTTGATTGTCCTGACTCCGTTCCTGGTCGATAGTGATGACCAGCAAGACATCGTCAATCAGGATGAAATCGATCGAATGAACTGGTGCTTGTGCGACATCAACGAGGTGTATGGGCCGATTGGAACATCTTATGATGCAGATGCACAAAACCCAACTCCGACCATTTACTATCCGGATTCGGATCCATTCGGTCTGCAGCCTAAAAACAACCCGGTCTACAAAGTTCTCGACGGCGGGTTTGAACCCAACGGGACCGAAGACTTGTATCGCCAGGCACCTGGTCAAGTCGTTCCTCATCATCGGTCAGAGGAAATATTCCAGCAGGAATACAACACCGAGGAACCGTTGTGGAACGAACAACAGCTCGCACCACCCGCATCCGACATGTCCCGTTCCAGAAGATTTCCGGCGAATCAGTTTCGCGAGATCCAACAGAATGAAGACAGCTCCAATCCAATCGCAACCTTTGTTCCTGGAGCACCGTCAGGATCGCGACCCCAAAATTAATCGCGGTTAAATCGCGAGTCCGAATATACTCAATTTGAGTGACCTATTT
>CAZOXC010001004.1:0-1562 GCA_964583205.1 uncultured Pirellulaceae bacterium
CATGTTGAATTCAAATTTCTCACAACAAAGTAAAACATCAAAAAATGTCGCGGCGGACTCCGCGATGTTCACTTGATTCGCTGGCTGGGTTTTGCCAGGTACGGCGAAACGGACATCGACCAGCTTTGCCGTTTAAACGCACTGACCAGCCTGGACGCGTCACGACTTACGGCCGCACATGAATTCCTGCTGCGAATCCGGAACGAAATGCACTTTGCCAAGGGTCGGCAAATGGACGAACTGGAGAAGCAGGAACAAGTCCGGATCGCGGAAAAATTCGGCTACCCTGGAAGCGAAGGCGTGCTGCCCGTCGAAGAATTTATGCGTTATTACTTCGATCACACGACTGACATTCGCCATATCTGCGATCAGTTTGTGGCCTCTCTGACTCCGCGCCGTTCAATCATGAGAACGATTGCGCCGCTGGTCAGCAAAACAGTCGACCCGGGGTTCACACTTAGCGCCTACGATGTTGGTTTCAGCGAGTCTCATCTGGAGTCTTCCAGATCGGACTTGCAGTCCATTCTGAAACTGGTGCAACTGTCCAACACGCACGATCGCCCGATTGAACAGGGAACCTGGGAAGCGATCCGGGCATCGATGATCGAATCTCCGCCCACGCGACTTCCGGCCGAGGCCGCTCAGCAATTTTTTGGCTTGTTTTCTGACACCCAATGTATCGGCAAGAGTTTGCGAAAACTGCACGAGATGCGAGTGCTCGAACACATCCTTCCCGAAGTCAAACACGCCAGAAATCTCACTCAGTTTAACGAGTATCATTCTTACACCGTCGACGAGCACAGCCTCCGCGCCGTCGAGATCGCAACCGGGTTTCAAAAAGCAAAAGATCGGCTGGGAAAGATCTACCGTTCCCTGCGAGAGAAAAACCTGTTGCACCTGGCATTGTTGATTCACGATCTGGGAAAAGGGTTCCCGGAAGATCATTGCGAGGTTGGACGAAAGTTGGCCGTGTCCATCGGTAAACGCCTTCGTTTGATGGTTGATGATATCGAGGATCTAAAATACCTGGTACACAACCACCTGGTGATGTCCAACATCGCTCTGCGGCGTGACATTAATGACGAATCATTGATTGCCGAGTTCACTGCAAACGTTGGATCGGTCAAGACCTTGAAATTGCTGTACCTGCTGACCTGCGCCGACATCAGTGCAGTTGGTCCGGGAGTCTTTAATCAATGGAAGCGTGAACTCCTTACCGATCTCTATTTTAATGCCAAGAATGTCATGACCGGCCATCATGGAATCGATGGCGTCGACATGACGCTCGAATCGGTTTATCAAGAAGTCGGTGACCAGGTCAAAAACCCGGATGTACGGCGTTGGGTGGTACAACAGGCTCGCAACCTGCCTCGCAACTACTGTCGGATTTTTCCACCTGAGACAATTGCAAAACAACTGATGTCATTGCGGGACACCATCGGTGACGAAGTGCAGTGTTGGACATCGCCCGCCGAGAATGGCTTGATCGACATCTGCCTGGGCAAACGAGAAAAACGGCGTTCGGGGATTTTCTATAAAATCACTGGCTTGCTGGCCAGCAC
>CAZOXC010001005.1:0-1562 GCA_964583205.1 uncultured Pirellulaceae bacterium
AGCTATCACGACTTCGTTACGCTGATTCTACTCGAGTCCCGGTGGCGATTCGGCAGGCCGTTGTGGGTCAGTACATTCACATCGCCGACAGCCCGGTGATCGATGAAGGTCGAGTCGAACTCTGTTGGTACTTTGAGGAACAATCTTTGAGTTGCGATTATCACCGCTACGGAAATTTACTGGGGCGGGCCAACGAGCAAAGACGCCCTACGCTTTAGGGCCAGTGGGGTCTGCACGGATCGCCGGGCTGTTTGGAGGCTTGACCGGCCTCAATCGATTCGGCTCTTTTTGGCGAGCATTCGTATGAATCACGGAGTTTTTGCAGTGTCACCTGAATCTGTCTGTCGCTAAACTATTAGTTGCGGTGCAGTGGAGAGCATTGCAAGCCTGGTACGGCGTAATTCCGTTTTCCTGAATCGGCATACTCAAGGCGCACAATTTGATACTCGTATTGAATCTGTCGGCCTTGGGCCTCACCGGTTTCTCCATAATGTTATTCAAAAGCCTATGTCAACCAATACAAATCCAGAACCAACTTCCGAAAACAAAGCCAAGGCTTTGCATCGGAATTCCCGCCAACTAACTGAGCCTCAGTCCGCCACCACTGAGTCGGCGGAGGCAAGCGAAATTGAGAACGGGCAATCCGCTCCGGAAGATTCGCAAAAGTCCACCGTCCGGACTCACCCGGAAGATTCGATCGCCAAAGACAGGCTCGTTGAAGTCGATGAGTTGCAGCGAGTTCAAAAACCGGAAGGTGTTCAGCGGAGCGGTCGCATCCTTTGGGAATACGTGATTCCGGTAGTGGTCTTTCACTGCTTGATTCCGTTGGCGTTCTTTTCCTATTTTTTCAGTTGGTGGGGAATCGCCTGGATGTTGGTTGGAAATTACATTTTCACCTCGCTGGGAATAGGCGCTGGTTACCATCGCCTGTTGACTCATCGCGGATTCAAATGCCCGCGCTGGTTTGAATATGTGCTGACATCATTGGGTGTATGCAGCTTCCAGGATTCACCCGCACGTTGGGTGCTTGTTCATCGACTGCATCATCAGCATTCAGACCACCAGCCGGATCCACACACACCCAAAGTCAGCGCGTTCTGGTCACACATGGGCTGGCTGTTTGTTGACAATAAAGAAACCAGCACGATCGCCTCGTACGACAAGTATGCTCGGGACGTTCTCAAAGATCCCTACTATCGTTGGCTACAACGCAACTTGAACTGGGTGTTGTTTTACGCCATGCATGCGGTTGTGTTTACGCTGGTTGGATTTGGAGTGGGATATTTGTTCAGCGGCACGTTAGCCGGAGCAACTCACACAGGTGTTCTGTACCTGTTTTGGGGTGTCATTATGCGAACGATATTCACCTGGCATGTGACCTGGGGAATCAACTCGGCTTCGCACATGTGGGGTTATCGCAATTACGAAACTCGCGAAGACAGTCGCAACAACTGGCTGTTCGCCTTGCTTACCAACGGCGAAGGCTGGCACAACAACCATCATGCCGACCCACGCTCGGCACGACATGGGCACCGCTGGTGGGAAGTGGATCTCACCTGGCT
>CAZOXC010001006.1:0-1562 GCA_964583205.1 uncultured Pirellulaceae bacterium
AGAAAATGCCGGTGACAGACACGGCTGAGCGAGCCAATGGGCTTGAGCATGGTGCTTGCAGAAATTGCCGGTTAAGGCGGACACGGGGAAAAGCTGTGTGGCAGGCGAGAACGAGCTGTGTAATTTTGGCAACAGTCACCGGAAATCGCGTTGATTCAAGGGAATCTTGATACTCCGGGATTTGTTCCGGGGACTGGGACGGTTACAATGCGACTGGGTTTGATTCGCCAACTTGCGTGTAATTAGGCAGGTTGGGAAACTGGAAAAAACTGGCCGGCAATCAGCAGAGGGTCGAAAATGATTCGACCGCTTCGCGGGCCAGACATCCTTGAGATTTGACCGACATAAATTGGCGGAAAGTTATTGATCCTGAACCGCAGCCAGCAGAGGATCACTAGCTGGATAACTTGATAAATTCGTACTGGTTCGGGGGCCTCTGCAACGTGAAGATTTCCGTTTCATCGAAACACGGTCAGCTATCAGATTCCATACATCAAACCATAGAACAAAAGGTAACCAAGCTTCCAAAGTACTTTGACCGCACCACAGCGATCAATGTGATTGTTGATTTGGAAAATACTGACAATCCAAAAGTTGAATTGGTGGTATCGGCGGAAGAGACGGACGACTTCTTTGCTTCGAATACGGGCTCCAATGTGCTAACCGCACTCGATGGCTGTGTATCGAAGCTGGAACGTCAACTGCGGAAGCATAAAGAAAAATTGACTAACCATCGGAGTCGACCCGCCAGGGACGAAACAGGTGATATCAACCCATGATCATCCTTGTTCGTTGACACTTAGCCTGGACGTTGGCTTGCCACTTGAGAAAACTAGCGAGGTAATTGAATGAAATTTTGCGACTTCATTAAGCCCGACGCCATTGAGTCGGAGCTTAAAGCTACAGACAAAGAAGGAGTCATCCGTGAACTTGTGCAAAACCTGATCGATGCGAATCAGATCACTGCTGATGAGCAGGAAGGGATTGTGCAGGCGATAATGAAACGCGAAGAACTCGGTAGCACCGGGATCGGACGCGGCATCGCGGTTCCACATACGAAGCATCCAAGTGTTGATCAGTTGGTCGGCACCGTTGGCGTCAGTCCAGAAGGCATTGAATTTCAGAGCCTTGATGGCGACTCCGTTCAGTTGTTTTTCCTGCTCATCTCGCCACCCGATCGTCCCGGTGATCACTTGCGAGCGTTGGAAAACATTTCCCGTCAATTGCGCGACGACACCTTTTGCCGGTTTTTGAAACAGTCCAGAACCGCAGAAGACATCAATCAGTTATTAGAGGAAGCCGATAACAACCAATTCGTTTCGTAACGAAATTCGTCAGCGCAGTTTTGGGAAAACCCCGTGTCAGGAAATACTCGAGTTCGCTCAGTCACCGTAACCAATCCGAATGGTCTGCATATGAGACCTGCCGGCGAATTGGCCGAGGCCGCTTTGCGTTTTGACAGCCAGGTTGAACTGGTCAAAGACGATATGCGGATCGATGGTAAGAGCGTGTTGTCCATTATGACTCTTGGTGCCGAGCAGAGTTCTGAGATCGCTCTGGAG
>CAZOXC010001007.1:0-1559 GCA_964583205.1 uncultured Pirellulaceae bacterium
GCCTACATTCCCCAGCGTGACATTTATATCGAGAAAGATGCGTCAATCAATTCAGAAATTGATCGTTTGCGATTGGCCACAACCAGCTCGCTGGTCAGTCGAAACGATGTGATTATCATCGCCAGTGTTTCCAGCATTTACGGATTGGGTTCGCCAGACGACTACCGGGAAATGATGGTGGCCGTGCGTCGAGGCGAAACGATCGATCGCGACAATATGCTGGAACGCTTGATCAACATCCAGTATGAACGCAACGATATCGCCTTTGAACGTTCGCGGTTCCGAGTTCGCGGTGACACGGTGGAAGTGTGGCCTTCCTACGAAGAATTCGCCGTGCGGATCGAGTTCTGGGGAGATGAAGTTGATCAGATCAACTATATCAACCCAACCAGCGGCGAGACGATTGAATCGCAGGATCAAGTATTCATTTATCCGGCGAAGCATTTTGTGATGCCCGAAGAACGCATCGCCGGCGCGATCCATTTGATCAAGGAAGAATTGGAAGAACGGCTGGACCAGTTTCGCAAACACGGGAAGTTGCTGGAGGCTCAGCGACTCAGCGCGCGGACTCGATTTGACATCGAAATGATGGAGAACGTTGGCCATTGCCCGGGAATTGAAAATTACAGCCGCCCTTTGTCGGGCCGGACCGAAGGCGAAACTCCGGCGACACTGTACGATTTTTTCCCGGAAGACTTTCTGTTGGTGATCGACGAATCGCACGTGACCATTCCGCAAATTCGGGCGATGTATCATGGCGATCGCAACCGCAAAATTACTCTGGTCGAGCATGGTTTTCGCTTGCCCAGTGCCCTGGATAACCGCCCGCTGAAGTTCGAGGAATGGGAGGCCAAATTGAAGCAGGCGGTTTCCGTTTCGGCGACACCCAATGACTATGAACTGGAAAAGTCATCTGGTGAGATCGTCGAACAGATCATTCGCCCAACCGGGCTGCTGGATCCGGAGATCGAACTTCATCCAGCACGCGGTCAAGTCGCTCACTTGCTGGAACAGATTGTGGAACGACGCGAACAAAACGAACGCGTTCTCGTTACGACCTTGACCAAGCGACTGGCCGAAGACCTTTCGGCCTGGTTGAGCGAAAACGGCGTCCGCTGTAAATGGTTACACAGTGAATTGAACGCATTTGAACGAGTCGAGTTGTTGCAAGCTCTGCGAGCCGGCGAATTCGAAGCACTGGTGGGCGTCAATCTGCTGAGAGAGGGATTGGATTTGCCCGAAGTCTCGTTGGTGGCGATTCTGGATGCCGACAAACAAGGATTCCTCCGCAGCGAAACTTCATTGATCCAGACGATTGGACGTTCCGCACGAAATGTCAACGCAAAGGTTGTGTTGTATGGCGATAAAGTAACCGAAGCCATGCGGGCCGCCATTGAGGAGACCGAACGTCGGCGAGCGATTCAAAGCAAGTACAACGAGGACCATGGAATCACGCCACAGACCGTCAAGAAGAATATTCGAGCCGGTATTGAAGCCGATATGGAGTCACACCGCAAAGCGAATGAAGCAGCCGGCAAGTCCGACGAAACGGTTTACAT
>CAZOXC010001008.1:0-1558 GCA_964583205.1 uncultured Pirellulaceae bacterium
ACAAGTGGTTCGGCGAGTACGTGTCGGAATACAACTTCCAGCAGTCGATGGACGATGGGGCGACCGTGCCGCTGGTGTACGAGAAACGTGTGCCGGAGGTTTTGATCCAAAACGAGGATTTGAGCGAAGAGTTTTATAAACTGCTCGAAGACGAAGATCTGGACGACGCCCAGCAGGAAAAGCTGGAAAAGAAGTTCGCCAAAGAAACGGAAGTCATTAAGCGTGACGATCGTTTGGACACGATCGCCGCAGACATTGTGAAACACTTCCCCAACCGCGGCTATCTGGGTAAGGCGATGGTGATCGCTCTGGACAAATTCACTGCGGTGAAGATGTACGACAAAGTCCAGCGGGAGTGGAAAGAAGCGCTGAAGGCAATTACTAGCCAGATCAGCAAGTCAAAAAGCGACGTTGAGAAGGAACGACTGAAGAAAAAGAAGGAGTGGATGAAACGCGTCGAAATGGCAGTTGTTGTCAGCCACGATGCCAGCGATGAGAAACGCTTTCAAGACGTTGGGCTAGACATCAAGCCTCACCGCGAACGAATGCAGCAGATCGACGCCAACGGTCACGACTACGAATACAACTTCAAAGATCCAGAACATCCATTGCAATTGGTGTTTGTTTGCGCCATGTGGCTTACTGGATTTGACGCTCCAACGATTTCCACGCTTTACATCGACAAGCCGATGAAGGACCACACGTTGATGCAAACGATTGCCCGAGCGAACCGGGTGTCAGGCTTTGAAATCAACGGACAGTCAAAGAGAGTTGGCGAATTGGTGGACTACTACAACGTCTTCCGCAATATGAAGACTGCGTTGAACGCGTACGGGACTGGTGGTGATGGTTCTGAACTGCCAGTTCGTGAGAAGAAGGTTTTGTTCGACTTGCTTGGACAGGCGATCGCAGAAGCAACGCAGTTTCTGGCCGAACGCGGTATTGAGGTGAGCGAGTTGCTCGATGGTGAGGATCGTATCTTCAAGAATATTCAACTGTTCGAAAGCTGGGCCGATACGCTGTTGGGCGATCAGGAGTCCCGCAAATCGTTCTACGTTTATGAGAATACGATTTCCTCACTGTATCAGTCGTGCAAGCCAGAGATCTTGGGTGACCCGGTCGTGAAACAGGTTGCCGTTTTTCAATACTTGCGAGGCATTGTTGATGCAAAGATTCAGCAGCAAGACATTTCTGAGGTGACCCGCAAGATCGGTGAGTTACTGGATGAAAGTCTTGTCGTCGATGATTCCGTCAAAGAAGACGGACAGGCGTATCAAATACCTGACAACACATTTATCTGGGACTTGCAGTCGACAGACTTTGACAAACTCCAGAATGAGTTCAAAAACAAGAAGCACAAGAACATTGAGATCACAGATCTGCTTGCCTTTCTCCAAAAGAAGCTAACAGAGATGCTTGGCAAGAACGTCTCTCGTCGTGATTTCGCCGAGCATCTTCGAGAAATCGTGGACCGATACAACTCAGGCGGTGCGAATAACGAGAATTACTAGAGGGCCTTTCAAAACCTCTTTGCGACGTTGATTAAGCACGCGAGGTT
>CAZOXC010001009.1:0-1558 GCA_964583205.1 uncultured Pirellulaceae bacterium
TAGCATAGCCAGCTTTCTACGGAAAAATGGGCTTGTCTGGACTCCAACCCGGACAAGCCCTTTTTGATGCGCTGCACAATTTTCACATACGTATTTGAAATACGTTCGAGCTGTTTATTCCAGGTCTGTGACGGCCGCTGGTAAAGCGGCATCAAGCCACATTCGAGAACTTGCCGGTTTCAAAAAACGCCCCGGCAAATCGAGCAGTTTTATTCATAAACAACAGCGTGTTGTGAGTCGCGTTGAGAACAATTCGTTCTTCAATTCCGGGCAAATGCGTATAAGGCAGTGGCACCAGGAAATCAAAACGGCCAGCGATGATTCCGCAATCCACACTCAACCGATCCGGTAACCGGTTAACGAAACTGTTTTGCCGATTCGACAGCTCGTTCAAAGGGCGACACAGTCCTGCAGTCGCAATCGAGCCTAACCGGGCAGTGGGCGAGCCTGAATGGGGCGGCGCAACAAAGACAATTCGTTTCAGTTTTTCAAACTTGCGCAATTGCATGGCGGCTCTCAATACAATCGACCCCATGCTGTGGGCCACCACGAACAAGGTGTCAGACTCTGCTTGCACTTGCTCAAGATATTCAGCCAAACGCCTGGCGTGACCTTCAATCGATCCGAGAAAACTCAGATAGCGATGGTGCTTGACTTGATAACCTTGCTTCGCCAGACGCGCGGCCAGGGGCATCAGCCAGATACGTTTACCACCAAACCCGTGAATAATCACGATCGTCGAATTCTTCTTCGTGGAGTTGGATGCTTCGTAAACCATTACACTTCTTCCGGAAAGGTCAGGTAGCCCGCTGGTACATGATCGGTCAGCCAGACGCCATTCTCTGACAAGTAAAACTGAAATTCGTCCTGGTTCATCTGTTCGGAATCGACTGGCAGTATGATTGGTTTGCCGCGCCTTTGTGCAACTTTCTCGGCCGTTTCCCGATCCGCCGACAAATGGACATGTTGCCGACTACCTTTAATGAGTCCCTTCTCGCGAATACTTTCGATAAATTTCTGAACGGTTCCATGAAACAGGATTTTCGGCGGTGCTGCAGGGCTGAGCCCCAATTCGATATTCACCGAGTGGCCTTGATTGGCCCGGATCCGTTGTCCATCGTCGCTGATCGAAAAACGCTGCTTGTCATTGTTCGCAACGACTTCGGTGATCAACTCTCGATTCAATTGCTTGCCATGTCGACCAGCCGCACCAATCAATTCTTCGATCGAAACCCAACCTTGGCTGTCCAGCTGCACACCGATCACTTCCGGCTGGTGCCGCAGTACCAGACTCAAGAATTTGCTAACGTGTTTTAGTTGATCCTTTGCCATGGTTGATTCTTCAGCACTGCTTTTGGATCAAGATCCAGGTACCATCTTTCCCACATGAATAGGCGGAGCATTTCGAGAAAGCGCAACGGCTCTCTATGATAACGAAAAAAGCCTGAAAAACCTCATGGTTCCTCAGGCTTCAGTAGCGGTGAAAGGACTCGAACCTTCACGGGAATAATCCCACTTGATTTTGAATCAAGCGCGTCTGCCAATTCCGCCACACCGC
>CAZOXC010001010.1:0-1556 GCA_964583205.1 uncultured Pirellulaceae bacterium
TAGTTCGGGTTCACTAACTTCGTAAGGATTCGGGTTCAGAGACAGTTAATTCGGCCCGTAACACAAAAGGCCGTGAAAGAACCTTTAGTCTCTGGGTCGCAAACAAGATCAAACGACTTAACATCGATGCCGATTCACTCCTGAAGTTTCTGTCCACAGCCATCACGACCGGCAACAAGCTTCAAGCCTTTAAGAAACTCCAGACTAAACTCAGTGACTCCGCTCCCTATCGAATCTGGAAACGTTTTCAAAACGCGATTTCACGTATTCGAACGACACTCCTGGCTCTCTGTGATCCACCGAACTCGAACGCCAAGCAACCTCCTGCGCTAACCATGCAGCATCTTCGTCTCGCGTTTGCGTTGGATCCACTCTCCAGCATCGCTGCCTATCAAGTCGCCACACAAAGCTTCTTCATTTAGACCCGCGCTTGTGCCAGCACCGTGGGCGAAAGTTCGCGAAAACCATGCAGTTCTCTTCCGCTTCGTCGGATCATTTCGTGCGTTCAGCGGCAGCGCGACCGAATTGTCATCGTACCGATCGATCACCCTGAAAAGTCCTTACCCGGCAACGCAACACGACGATTGCCTTGGCCGATTGAATCCACCGTCTCAGTATTTTGACCCTACGCCTAAGTTGATTCCAAATACCACTCTATCCAGCGGCGTGTCACCCGAAGTCGTGAGTCTCTATCACTCTGCGAAATTGACCCAAAGCCCCCGGGATTATTGTGCAGTCGACGCAATGCCTGGTCGGCAGCCTTACTAACCTGTATGTCTGGATCGCCGATCGCGAAAACTAAGAGAGAAGTTCCTCGTTGACCGAGTTCTTCAATAGACTCAATGGTCTCTAAGCGTTCTCGATAGTCTATCGAGCTTAGCCTTCGCTCTATCAGTTCACGTTTGAGATCGCGTCGGGAAACGTATCCATTGATGAAAATGCAAAAACAGAGGATAATCAAAAAACACTCTCGTAGAGAAAGCTTCAACATGATTTTCTGTCGCTCCTAAGCCTGCTAAACGATTTGCGAAATCTATCGCATCGCCTTATTCTATTTGATAAGTGGACCACTAAACTGCGGAAAGATCCCGGGCTGGAGTGGGCCCGGCTCTGAGATCCCAAACTTCCCTTTCTTTTTCGGGCAACAATCCCACGACCCAATGAAAGCTTGCTCGGATGTTGCGATTGCGGAGCTTTCGTCAAAGGAATCTGGGCCGGGTAAACCGTAATCGTCTCTCCATGGTCTCCGCATTTCTCTACCAATTTTCGAGGCTTCTCGTAGATTTTTTCTAATTGATCGGTGCTCGGAACAAGGAAGATCTTTCCCTGTTGGGCAGCGTAACCTTTGTTATGGCAACTTCCATCTTTTGGATTCGGGTATCCTTCATATCCCCAGACATCATTGACGCTTGGCCCGCCCCGTCGTAATAAACACTCTTACCAGCAATAGTAACCTTTTTCAGAATTTCCGTATGGCAGCATTTTGTCACTTTCCCCCATTGAACTTCGGGAGGACCCGGGCTACACGATCCACAGCCGATGTAACAATATACGGT
>CAZOXC010001011.1:0-1555 GCA_964583205.1 uncultured Pirellulaceae bacterium
GTGCTTGGCACAACGGTACTGGTAGCCCTAGCCGTTCATACAGGATTTCGCGTCGGCGACAACCAGAACTTTCTACTCGCCGTGGTTTTCATCGCGACTGCTGCTCTTGGATCACTCGCAGGAGTCCTCAGTAGTCTTGAGTCCAGGTTAACCGGGCACTTGGCGATGTCCGTGCGACGTTACAGGCCGATTCTGACGCGGCTTCATCTGCTGTTGTTCTGGCCGCTGCCGATTTTGATCGCGCTGCATATCTTCAGTTTTTACTGGTTCAGTGACTGAGGATTGATTCGATGAGCCCCAATTTAAGAAGCTGGCTATTGTGCCTCGCACTGAACGCATTCATCGGATCCTATTTTGGATACGCGTTGATGTCGCAAGCATCGGTGCTAAAAGGGAACCTACTTCCCGGCGAAACCACCCATGGTCACTACCAAATCGAACTCAACTGTAACGCATGTCACTCGCCTTCGGAGTCGGCCAACTCTTCGAGTTCGATTGGCCCGGTCATGCAGGACGCGTGTATCGAATGCCACCAATCACAGCTGGATCTGGCCGACGACACGCACCCTGCGACCAAGTTCAACGACCCCACAAGCGCTGATCTACTTCAAATTTTAGATGCTCAGAATTGCTTGACCTGTCACCAGGAGCATGTCCCTGAGCAAACGCGGGGAATGGGACTGACGGTCCCACAAGACTATTGCTGGCACTGCCATCAAGAGGTCGGTGATTCACGACCCAGCCACGCGTCGATGAGTTTCGACAGCTGTGCGACCGCTGGATGCCACAACTACCACGACAATCGTGCCCTCTATGAAGGACATCTGAACGATCACTTTGGAGAACCCGATCACTTTGCTTCGGCGGTGCTTCCACAGCGGAATCTTTACGAAGAGCTAGCCAAGAGTGCGGAAGCTAAAACCCTGACTGCGGCGCTGGCCGACGGTCCCGAGCAGAAGCACGAAGTTGGCGACATTATGAAAGATTGGTCCGAGACGAAGCACGCGGCTGCGGGAGTGAACTGCACCGGCTGCCATACGAGCACCGAGGAGGACGCGGCGATTTGGAACGACACCGTTTCACTTGAGACCTGCAAAACATGCCACGATCGAGAGACCGAATCATTCTTGACTGGAAAGCACGGCATGCGACTTGGCATGAGCATGAATCCAATGACACCCGAGTCGGCTCGTTTGGAAATGCATGCTGGTGCGTCCCATCGTGAATTGACCTGCAGTGCTTGTCATCAGGACCATCGCTTTGACACGCAATTTGCTGCGGCCGAAGCATGTCAGCAGTGCCACGCTGATGCACACAGCGTCAGTTACCAAGAGTCTTCGCATGCCGAACTGTGGCGACAAGAAGTCGCGGGCGAGGCCGCCGCAGGCACGGGAGTCAGTTGTGCAAGCTGTCATCTCCCGCGACTGACCGACGGCGATTCCGTGTGGGTCAACCACGACCAAAACGCGAACTTGCAACCCAACGAATCAATGGCCAGACAGGTTTGTCAAAACTGTCATGGCCTCGAGTTTTCTCTTAGCGCATTGGCCGATCC
>CAZOXC010001012.1:0-1554 GCA_964583205.1 uncultured Pirellulaceae bacterium
TTGTAGGACCGCTCAAGAGATAAACTCGGGTCAGCGGCTGCAACTCGACACCAGTTAACCCGTTGCCAGTTCCGCGATTTTCAAAACCGTTCGAAAGTTCCGGGCCGTTACAGGTACACCCAGATACTTCTCGGCATTGGCCGCCAGCTTCGATCGCCCGATTCCATCCGGCGCGTGCAAGTAAAACACTTTGCCCACCAGTTTACACGTTTCAGATTGGGCCTGCGCCTTTTCAACAGACGCAGAATCAAGCTTCGCGGCCTTGGACAAAAAGAAGCAATGTAATTTCCCAGGCTCGCTGGCGGCAGCCTGAAATGGGTTGGAGTCGATCGCTTTCTGCAGATCATTTGAATTCAAGATCAGGACTGCCGGCCGAAAACCGCGATTCTCCTCGACGCAATCGGAAATCAACTTGCTGAGCGAGTTTGCTGATTTCAGCTTCGATTCAAAAACAACATTGCCACTCTGGATATAGGAACGAACTGACTGCAAGCCCACCGCTTCCAGTTCGGACCTAAGCTCGGCCATCGGCACAATATTTTTGCCGCCGACATTGATGCCTCGAAACAATGCAACCCAAATCGCCATCTTAGTCGACCTTGGCCTCCAGAACCTTGCCAACCACACCCGCCAGATCCGGCGTCCAGCGCAGTACGATCAGCAAGTCATTATCGGGATCTACGTAAATGAAGTTTCCGCCGAAGCCCGAGCCACTGTAACTGCTGGCCGGAGCGGTTTTGACTCGTTCCGCATCGGTATTGAGCCACCACATATACCCATAGTCTTTTCTAGCCGTGGCGGGAACTTGAGCAGCTTTGATCCAATCTTCGGAAATCAGTTGTCTGCCGCGCCATTTGCCGTTTCGCAAAAACAGCAGGCCGAATCGAGCGTGGTCTCGAGTCGAAATGAACATCCCTCCGCCCCAATGACCGCCACCACTAACCACTTGAACTTGCCGCCCGTCAATCGTGACCCACGAGTTTTCGTAGCCGTGCCAGCGCCAACTCGGAGACGCGTCGATCGGATCCATGATTTGTTCACGCAGAACTACCGGCAATGGTTTGCGATACAAATGTGTCAAACAATATGCCAACAGATTCACTCGCACATCGTTGTACTTGTAATGCGCCCCCGCTTCATGAAGTTCACGATCCTTCCACTTGCTTTCGTCGCTACCGACTGGCCGATCTGCCCAATCCGGTTTGCCCCACAATTCACCTGACCAATCCGAAGTTTGCTGCAACAAATGATGCCAGGAAATATCGCGGTTATGTTCCAGGTCGAATGTGCCATCGCGAATGTAATCTCGAACGGGATCATGCACATCGCGGATCAAGCCCTGATCGATAGCCAGACCGGCGACCGTCGACAGGTAACTTTTGGTCACACTGAAAGTCATGTCGACTCGATCCACATCACCCCACTCGGCTGCGATCAAGCCATTCCTGATAATCATTCCACTGCTGCCCTCCCGAGGTTTGGTGGGGCCGATAATGGAAAAGAAGGGTTCTCGAGAGAATCCAGCCTTGATCAACTCGGCAAGGTCTCTGGTTT
>CAZOXC010001013.1:0-1550 GCA_964583205.1 uncultured Pirellulaceae bacterium
CACGGTGACTTGACGACTCCAAACGACATCGTCCTAACGACTGGCCAATATGCCGATTTTGAGACGGGTGGCCCTCGCCAATATTTTAGAAGCAAGCTGATCAGCATCTTTCAAATGGTGCCAGTCGTCGTAATCGGTCACAGCATGACTGATAGGGATCTTCAGTTGGTCCTTCAAATCGCCAAAGAATCGGCGTCTCCTGAGAATCCAATTTTCATGATTGTGGCTGACGCCAAACGAGGCGAGATCGAGAAGCTCCAGCGTGAATTCAATATTCAGATTCTCACATTTCCAAATGCGGAAGGTGACTACCGAAACCTGCTGCAACTCCTGCGGCAAATCGACAGATTCGTTGTTCCGAGGACGGCGGACCCTATACGCCCATTGGATTTCCCCGACACGGAGGATGCAGAGAGTGCAGTCTCGTTGTATGTCCATTCTTCACTCGGGTTTGGTGCCGACAATTTGATGGTGCAGCGGACGCTCCAACCGCAGGTGTTAGCGCTGTCCGTAAAGACTATGGGCGGCATCTCAGTTGAATCGATCTCTACAGGTATAAAGCCCGAGATGATTCGCCAGTTGCCGACGCTGGGCGATGAAATCAAGAAAGCGATTGAAGCACTGACTGTGCAAGGCCATATCACCAGCGACGGCACCAAGGTCACAGCGACAAAAACCGGGGAAGACGTAGTCGCTGAACTTGAAGGCAAACGCCAGTCAGAAGAAGACCAGTTCTATGGGGCAATGAGGAAACGCCTCTTGGAGCACGGTTCGGCTGACGATGTCAACAAGCTGATTGATGGCTTCAAGAGTGCCATCGTTAACGTCTTCCGAAAGAGAGGACTTTCAACAGCAGAAGTTCTGTTTAGAGACAACCCGTTTGAACCTGCTGATATGCCCGAGATCTTTGATGCTGTCTTTCCACCGGCAGCGATGGTCGAAGATTTCACACTTCGGGCAGAATACTGCAACGAAGTGATGGATGTCCTCACGAAGCCGAACGCTGACCAAAAGAACTATCTCGCACATCTGGCACAAGGATTCTTTGCGTACCACATGTTTGGGCTCGACCCAAGCGGTCAAGCGATTCGTGCGCAGATTGCACAGGGAACGATCTGGATTCTGGACTCGAACATTCTGATCCCACTGCTGGCCACTCATGCAAACCAGCACGGCTTCATGTCTGGATTGATGCAGCGGCTCACGGACCTCGGCATCCAGACAATCACGACTCCCATGCTGGTTTCGGAAGTTGATCGAGCGTGGGGATGGATGCAAACTCAGCTTCGTAATGTGCCCGACGGAGCGGAAAGAGAATCCCTACTTCACGTGACTCAGCTACCTGACTACTCCGAAAACCCCTTCGTAGACGCCTTCATCGTCGGAAGCACCAAGGGTGAATGGCGCAGCATGAGTGAGTTCAAAGAATCCATTGGGCACGAAGACGGTGTTGGCCTTTGCAAAGCGATTGAATCGCATGGTGTGGAAATCATTGATCCAACGACATTTGATGACGAAGGTGATCAGTCGGAAATAGACAAGCTAAGCAC
>CAZOXC010001014.1:0-1544 GCA_964583205.1 uncultured Pirellulaceae bacterium
GTCGACATGGGCGTTTCGCTGGTGAAAGTCGTGGGCTGACCCTATTGAAGCTGTCGGTTTTACCGGCATAATGGCGAGGAATCCGACCCATTGCCCTTAGGACGAATTGAAATTATGCCTGAACAAGGAACGCCGTCTGGTTCGGGAACTGCCATGATCCAGGTGCAAGATCTTTGCAAATATTATGGCCGGTTTGCGGCCATCAATGAAATCGAATTCGATGTACCCCAAAATCAGGTTTGCGCATTGCTGGGGCCGAACGGCGCCGGCAAGTCAACCACGATGAAATTGCTGACCGGTTTTCTGGCTCCGACTCGTGGCTCTGTTCATATTGCTGGTCACGATATTTCTGAACAGCGGATTAAAGCCAGCGAAATGATTGGCTACTTGCCGGAAAACGGGCCGCTTTATGAAGAGATGACTCCCAAGTCATCGTTGAAATATCTGGCGAAAGTCCGCGGCTTGAGATTCTCGAAACGTCGCGAGCGGTTAGCGTTCGTAGCTGAAAAATGCGGCTTGAAAGATGTTTGGAATAAATCGATCAGCAAGTTGTCTCGAGGGTATCGGCAACGAGTCGGTATGGCTCAAGCTTTACTCCACGATCCAAAAGTTCTGATCCTGGACGAACCCACCAGCGGACTTGATCCAAACCAACTGGTGGGAATAAGACAGTTGATTCGTGATTTGGGCGAGTCCAAGACGGTTTTGCTGTCGACCCACATTCTGCAGGAAGTCGAAGTCGTTTGCAGTCGAGTGTTGTTGATCAACGAAGGTCGACTGGTTTTCGATGGATCGATGGATGATTTTGGTAGCCGCAATGAAATGGAATCCAAGTTCCATGAATTGACAGGTTTCGCAAGTTGACTGGAATGATTTACAGGAGTTGATTCATCATGCTTCGCTGGCATGTTATTTCGGGGTTTTTCTTTCGCAACGTCAAGCAGTTCTTCACGAGTGTGATTGGCTATTTGTTTATCGTTGTGTTTGTAACTCTGTGCGCGATACTGACATTCAGTCCACAGTTCTTTGCCGACAATCTGGCCAACCTGGATCAGTTGAGTCGCTATTTTCCCTGGTTGTTGCTGTTCATTATTCCAGCAATCACTATGAATATCTGGGCTGAAGAGCGCAAGCAGGGAACCGATGCGCTGCTGTTTACGCTGCCCGCTTCCGATCTGGAGATCCTGCTGGGCAAGTTTTTCTCGGTGGTGGCGGTATACACGGTGGCGTTACTGTTTTCTTTAACGCAAGTGGTCGCGCTGTACTTCCTGGGTGAACCTGATCCGGGAGTCGTCGTTTCAACTTATGTGGGTTACTGGCTGGCGGGAGTTGCTCTGTTGTCAATCGGGATGTTTGCTTCGTCTCTAACCAGCAGCAACACGGTGGCCTTTATTATTGGCGCCGCACTGTGCGCTATTCCAGTCACAATGGGCTACTATTTCGGTGGCTTTCGAGTGATCGAGTCACTCAGTATTCCCTTCCATATTCGCGACTTCACGATTGGATTGGTTTCATTTCCCGGCGTGATCTATTTCGTCTCGATC
>CAZOXC010001015.1:0-1539 GCA_964583205.1 uncultured Pirellulaceae bacterium
TTCCAATTACCGGCCAGCCGAAAACTCACCGCAACCCGCGAGTTGGCTGAAGTCATTCGCTGACAACTTGGAAAACGAACAAATTCCGGCGTCTCTACTGCAAGTGCTGGATATCGCCTGGAATCTGTTTGACTTGAGCAACCAGCATGAAGCGGCTGCCACCTGTCTGTTTTCGATTTGCAATCTCGATCGACGATCAAACGGACTGGTCGTGGACCCGGTCGCTGAACAGATGTTGGAAGTCGAGTTGCCATTGATTCTCGCAGGACACATCAAAGACGAACAGCGTTTTGATTTTCTGTACACGATTGCCGAAGAGAAACTCAACCATTTAATCTCGGAACTGCTGGATGGTGACGGCTGGGTTCACGCAAAGTTCTGCAAGCAATGGTTGCAAATGACGGCCAGTTGGATGCGCTGCCTGTTGCTTACCGATTCATTTGGTGCTCCGATCCTCAATGAAGAATCAGCCGAGCAATTCGAGTGGCATGTTCGCCAGACTTTGAGAATCCTGGACGGGAGCCGACATTCGTATTTTGATTCTGGACAACAGTGGTGCAAATCGCTGATCACCGCCCTGGTCGAATACACGGCTGATGACGAAGATCAATTGATTGCTCAAGCGTTTCTGCCAAAAGTCGCCCGAACGTCTTTGGATATCGATGACCCGGCCAGCTCGATCAGTGAATGGGGCGAGATTGGAATGTTGCGGAGCAACTGGAAAAAACAGTCGCCAAGAATTGCGGTGACTTTGCATGAAAGCCAGGCAGCCGTTTCAATTGGCCGCGAACGAGTCTGGCTGACCAGCGAATTAGCACCCACCATCGACTTGAATGGCAAGCCAATTCAATTTGACAACTCGTGGGAAATCGTCTGCTGGCATTCGGATGACGCTTGTGATTTCCTGGAAATGAAATGCGGCACCAGCGACCAAAGCACCCAGGGCACGTTGTACCGACACTTGCTGCTGGGCCATCAGGATCAGTTCGTTTTCATGGGCGACGTATTTCGTCATGAATCTGCTGAGAGAATCGACTACCGGCTTACTTTGAATGTCACTGATGATATCGAATGCCAACAGGAACCTGAAAATCGTGAAATCTACTTGCGCAGCAACAACAAACTGTCGGCGATGGTTTTGCCGTTAAATTTGAATGAGTGGCAACAGCCCAGCGACCCCATGAATCAATTTTCGCTGCAGGATCAGAAACTGACCTACTGCCTTTCGACGGTTGGCACGGGCATCTACAGCGGATTGTGGATTGATTTGAACTCTCGCCGTTGCTGCAAACCAAGGACCTGGCGCAAACTGGCGGTCGCAGAGTCTTTACGAATCGTGGAGGATGACGAAGCGGTCGCTTTTCGAATTGCCACTGGCAAAGAACAATGGCTGATCTATCGTTCGTTGAATCCACCAGTGAACCGAACGTTTATTGGTGAAAACCATACCTGCGACTTTTTTGCCGGCAAATTTTCGAAGGGCGAAGTGAAAGAAATACTGACGGTCGAATGAATCAGGACATTGAACATTTCAAAAAG
>CAZOXC010001016.1:0-1539 GCA_964583205.1 uncultured Pirellulaceae bacterium
ACTCTCAATTCACGATTTGCCGTTAACTTTGCAACGAGTCGTTTCTCCTTAAGATTCCAAAGTCGGACAAACGCCTCGTCTCGATTGCTCGTAATGGCATATGCACCATCGGCCGAAAAGGCAAAACCGTTTGTCGGACCTGCTTTGGGAACAATAATGTTCAAGTACTCTTTCGCGTCTTCGACCCACCGTACGCTCAAGCTATCGGCGCTATTTGCAGTTGCGAATAGCAACCGGTTTGGCGATAGGCAAAATACACTTGATTTTGGAGCAGCCAAGGAGGCCCACCCCTTCTGTGCAGGGCCATCAACTTGCAGAATTCTAGGGCCCGACTGAGTTGGCGACTTGATGGTGGGAGCTATGTTCGACACAGCAACTTCTCTAAATGGATCTGGTTGCGCCTTTGGCGGATCGACTTTTTTTGCGTGAACTTGCTTTCTCGTCGCATCCCGATCGGAATCAGATTGAGTCGCTGCTGATACGCTGGTCGGATTCACGTCGGCACCCGACGGTTCACGGGTAATCACCGTGCTAGGATCGGTAAGATTGCTACCCTGCCAGACTTCGGACTTCCACAATAGGCCAGTAAGGCAGACTGCAACGACTAAGGTTGTTCGAACTAAAATGCCTTTGGCGGTCCAATTGCGACCTGAATCCAGAACGTTTCGCTGGTCTGAGATTTCGTTTGGCTGGACAGTGATGTCTGGGGGCAATGGAGGCTGGGCCCCAAGTCGAACACGTTCTTTGCAACCGCTGCATTTCGCGAAGCGCCCCGTATCCTTGGGTTGATATTTGAGTCGTTTTTGGCAATGTGGACAGGTTAATTGAAGCATCATAAGGTCCCATGGTCGAATTAACTGAATATTGAAAGAACGGAATCGCCAGAGAATACTGCGCGAAGAATTCAGAAAAAAACTTGATCGTTCAGGACCGTGAACCGCAGTCCCTGGCGCGGGACGTTAGAATCGACATCAATCCACTAGAGGCAGACAATGTCACCGCAAAACAATCGCACTGAAAAACACCCAGAAACCAACCTAAGAGAGTTGCAGCTGCTGCATAAAGGCTTGGACGAAGAACCAGCACTACTAGCTAAATTTGTTGAATCGTACCGACCTCATCTCTTAGAGTTTGTGATCGGAAAGTGGAGGCTTGACGAACATACTGCAGAAGATCTTGTGCAGAATTTCTTAGTGGCAAAGGTCCTTTCCGGCCGCATTTTCGCGTTGGCAAACGAGAAGGGCCGTTTTCGTCATGCTCTCCGAAAATCGATGAGCAACTTTTGCATCGACTATTTCCGCAAACGGAGAATAAAAACGTCGCAAATCCCAGAATATGGACTCTCAGAAGATTGCTTGGTTGACGATGAAAGCGACTTTGATGAACCATTTATGATGACGGTATTTCGCGACATGTTGGATCGAATGCGCAATACGAGCGAACACTGGAATCTCTTCGAGGCGCGCGTTCTGAGATCCCCACCTTTGCCGTATCCACGTTTGATTGAAGAATTTGGCTACCGAAGTCCCTCCGAAGCCT
>CAZOXC010001017.1:0-1535 GCA_964583205.1 uncultured Pirellulaceae bacterium
CATATATAGTTCCTTTGAGTTTTTTGATTTTGAATTTTGTTTAAAAGCTACTGATCAATTCCGGCCAGCATCAGCAAAAAGGCATGGCGGAACGAAACTTCCTTAAAACGATCGAATCGTCCGGAAGCTCCACCGTGTCCGGCAGTCATGTTCGTCTTCATTAACAGCAGATTATCATCGGTTTTGACTTTGCGAAGTTTTGCGACCCATTTTGCGGGTTCCCAATATTGGACTTGCGAGTCATGCAGGCCGGTTGTCACCAGCATGTTCGGGTATTCTTTGGCTTCCACATTATCATAGGGCGAATACGACAACATGTAGTTGAAGTAGGTCTCCTCGTTGGGATTACCCCACTCGTCATACTCGCTGGTAGTCAGCGGGATCGTATCGTCCAGCATCGTGGTCACGACATCCACGAAAGGCACATCGGCTATGATACCGTGGTATAGATCCGGTTCCATGTTGATGATTGCACCCATCAACAATCCGCCAGCCGATCCGCCTCTGGCGTACAGACGTTCGGGGTCGGCATATTTCTTCTCGACCAGGAATTTTCCCACATCGACAAAGTCGGTGAAGGTATTCATTTTGTTGAACAGCTTGCCATTATCGTACCAGTTTCTGCCCATTTCCTGTCCACCTCGAATATGAGCAATCGCGTAGACAAAGCCTCGATCCAACAAGTTCAATCTGGTCGAATTAAAACTGGCTTCCATGCTGGCTCCATAGGAACCGTAACCATATTCAAGGCAAGGCGCGGTTCCGTCCAGCGGAGTATCTTTGTGATAGACGATCGAAATTGGCACTCGAATTCCATCTCGAGCCGTCGCCCACTGCCGTTCGGTCACGTAATCTTTTCGCTCGAATCCTCCCAGCACTTCCTGTTGTTTGAGCAACTTGCGTTCGCCGGTGGCCATATTAAATTCGTAAGTGCTACTGGGCGTGGTCATTGAAGCGTAGGAATATCGCAGCCAGTTCGTATCGGCTTCCGGGGTAGCAGAAACTCCGGCCACATAACAAGGCTCGTCAAATTCCAAAGTCTTCATGGCCGCAAAGCCATCTTCCCAGGAGGCGATGAAAATATGATTGAGGGCGTCGATTTTCTTTTGCACAACCAGGTAGTCATTATATAACTCGAAGCCCTGCAAAAACTCGTTCGTATCGTGCTCGATCAACGAACTCCAGTTCTCGCGAGTCGTCGCATCGGCGGCACATTCCATCAAGCGAAAATTGGTCGCATCCCAATTAGTGCGAATCACAAACTTGTCATTAATGTGATCGATCGAGTACTCATGGTTTTCTTTGCGAGGTTCAAAGACTTTGAATTCACCATCGGGCTCGTTGGCATCCAGGTAAAGAATTTCCGTGGACAGCGTTTGCTGGCAACCAATGAAGATAAAGTCTTCCGAGCGAGACTTGAAAACCGCTACGCTGAATTCTTCGTCTTTCTCATCGTAAACGACTTGATCCTGCTCCGGTTTTCCCAGGTGATGGCGTTTAATTAAATTCCAGCGCAGCGTTTGTGGATCCTGAAC
>CAZOXC010001018.1:0-1534 GCA_964583205.1 uncultured Pirellulaceae bacterium
TCAAAATTCCAAGCTTCCCTTTGCGGGAGCTCGAGAAGCGATTCCAGTCACAGAAGGCGCGGAGTTAAACGAATTGGCGAACTGGATTTCTGATTCTCTAGACGAACTTGTACAGCGCTGTCAGGAATTTGAATCTCCTGCTTCGAATCGTAAATTCTATTCACGGTAGCTTTCAAGTATTCTCAGCGGTCAAGTTTCTTACGAGCGGCTTGGGTCATACCGCCGAATCCAATCACCATCAAAATCAAGCCCAACCCCAGCCAAGGGCTAAGCGGTTCGCTAAACAAAGTTAGTCCCACAATCGCAGCCATCGCGACCTGGGAAAGATTGATTGCGTGTGCGTAAACCAGCGCCAACTTCTTCAGTGAAATCGACAAGGCCAGAAAGGCCAGTGTGTTGCAAACAGCAGCGCCCACCATCAGCATCCACTGATAAGGCGTTGTTTCAAGAGCGACTTGCCAGCCCAGGCGACCGAAGCTGGCCACTCCCAATATAACCACCCCGCACAGCGCGGTTACAAGTATCGGTGTGGCGATCGATAACCCGGTGCTCAAGGCATCACGAATCGCAATTCCCAGAACGGAAAACGAGAGCCCGGCGGTTGCTGCGGCAATCCCGGCCCACAACCAGGAGTGTTGATTGCTGGCTGCAGTCGCGACCATTTCTGCGGCTTGTTTACCGCCCGATGACAGAACAAATACAGACACGACCAGCAGCAATAGCGATAGCGCCAACGGCCAACTGATTCTTTCTTTCAAAAACAAGCTGCCTCCGACCGCCGAAAAGAAAACCATCGACCCAATTGTCAGTGGCACAACCAGTGCGATGCCGATCTCTCCCAACGACCACTGGTAGAGCAAGTGTCCGGCAATTTGCACAATTACACCTGCCACAATCAGTTTTGCGAAAGTGCTTTTCGATGGCCAGACATTTGCTTTGCGTTTTGCCAAAACGAGCACCACTGGCAGGAATACGAGCGAAGTCAACACAGGCTTCAAGAACGCTGCCCAAGCTGGATCAACATCTTTGGACAACTCGCGCAGACAAATTGCGGCCATTGTATAAAGCAGCGCCGCACATCCCCCGGCGATTACACCGCCCCAGGAAAAGTTGCTGCATTCGGATTGTTCAAGGTCGGACACGTAGCGATTCGTTTCGATTGATGGCGTTGACCAGTTGGTTAGCGTCTTGCTCGGCAAGGATATCGTGAGGTTTCACAAACGGTCGAAACCCGCGAACTTTTCGTTTGATAAATGGATGCGCCCTGCCGACTCGACCACAAACCCGACAAGTAGAAGCATCGGTTCTCATGTCCGCTCGGCAATCAGGGCAGTGTTCGAACAAAGTCCAGACGTAGCCATCCGAATGACCGGAAGGAAAGGACTGGATATCGATTTGCATTGCAGAATCTCCAGCCCGCTCCAATGCGTTGACAAACCGCTGTAGATTTTCGTTTTCCGGCATTTCCACCTGGTTCAGCAGATTCAGCAGGAACTCAATTTGAATTTTTCCCCAGGTTGGCAAGGTCCACAAA
>CAZOXC010001019.1:0-1534 GCA_964583205.1 uncultured Pirellulaceae bacterium
GCCTCCAATCGTGTGTTTCAGCAACTGGTTTATGAAACTGATCAAAATATTTCCGCAAGTCAAATTCGTATCGAGTTCACCAATGACTTGTTTGATCCAGCGACCGGATTGGATCGCAACCTGTTCATTGACCGTATCGTAGTCGATGGCGAAACGTTTCAAACAGAAGGGCCATCGGTATTCTCAACTGGATATTTTGCTGCCGGCGGCTTTACAGGCCCAGGGTTTCTTAATACCGAAACCCTTAACGTCAACGGATCATTCTTTTTCTCCGATGAAAACACACCGCGTGATCCAACCAATGAATCTCAGGTGACTTTTGTCGCCAGAGGTACAACTGGGGATGAAATCGTCCAACTGGAAATTAGCGGGCAGACCGTGGCAACTTTTGAACTTGGGCAAGTCAACCAGCAGTTCCAATTCAAACGCGATCAGCCGATCGACTCCGGCAGTACACGCCTGGTGTTCGTCAATGATTTGTTTGATCCTGCCAACGGCATTGACCGAAACGTGATTTTGGACTCGTTGGAATTCGAGAATCTTGCAACCAATGAAATCCGACTGTTTGAAGGAAACTCCTCGGAGATTTTTTCTACTGGCACGTTTACTAACGCGGACGGAATTGTTGACGGATTTGGGCGTGGTGATACGCTGCACGCGAACGGGTTTTTCGCATTCCCCGCTGGCGATACGGGATCCAATGGTACATTGATAACCGCCCAGGCACGGGGCACGACGGGTGATGAAATCTTTCAACTGGTAATCGACGGCCAGGTCGTTCAAGAATTCAATGTCACGAACACTGGCGGGTTGGCAAATTTCAGTTTCACGGCCGACAGTAATGTGTCGGCTGACCGAATACAAATCCGTTTTGTCAACGACTTATTTGATGCTGCGAACAATATCGACCGCAACTTGATTGTTGAGACGTTGACTTTGGAAAACCTGCAAACTGGTGGTGTTGAGTCATTTGCCAGCAATTCTCCAACGACGTTTTCCACCGGCACGTTTACTAACGCAGACGGTATCGTAGACGGCTTTGGTCGAGGAAATACGCTTCACGCCAATGGATTTTTCCAATTTGCCGGGGTGAATCCCTCGGGTAGTTTTGGCCTGGATACATCGTTTGGTAACGGCGGAGAGATTACGCTCAACAGCGGTTTTTTCGGCGTCACTGATTTTTTGTCGCTGCCCAACGAACGGTTCGCAGTGAGCTTCATCAGGGATGCGAGCAGAGTCGCTGCAGAGGTGGATCTGGTTTATTTCACTTCTGACGGGCAGATTGATACATCGCGAGGCAACAACGGAGAAATCAACTTCTTCAATTTCAGCGGCAGAAATGGGGTCGTCGATTTTGCAGACGGTTCAGTTTTGGTAGTTGAAAACAGCCGTACGCTCCTGGCAGAGTTTCAGAAATTTAATCCCGATGGATCACCCGACACATCTTTTGGAAACGGTGGCACTATCTCGTTCAATGCCGGCACCGTTCCAATCATTGCCGCGACTCCTGACGGCGGTTTCCTTCACGTGATTC
>CAZOXC010001020.1:0-1529 GCA_964583205.1 uncultured Pirellulaceae bacterium
GATCGACTTTGATTTGCTCTGCGCGAAGTCGCGGATCCACCGCAAGCGGTTGTTGGCAACTCGAGGTGTGCTGCGGCTGCGGCGAGCAATCTCTTCAGCCGCATCGTCTTCAATCGCGATGTCCAGCTTCTGAGCATTGCGTTTGATAATGTCCGTCAACTCTTCAATGTTGTAGAAGCCCAGGTGTTCACGAATCTGAAAACGGTCACGCAGTGGACCCGTCAACATTCCAGCCCGAGTCGTAGCGCCGATCAAGGTGAAGGGTTTCAAGTGAAAACTGTGGGTCCGTGCATTCATGCCCTCACCCAACACCATGTCGATCCGAAAATCCTCCATCGCCGTATACAAATACTCTTCAACCGATTTGGGCAGCCGGTGGATCTCGTCGATGAACAGAACCTGCTTGGCCTGCAGGTTGGTCAAACTGGGAACCAGATCTTTTGGTGCTTTGAGGCTGGGACCGGAAAGAAACTCGATCGGCACGCCCAGCTCGTTGGGAATGCAAGTAGCAAAAGTGGTCTTGCCCAGCCCGGGCGGACCATCGAACAGGACATGGCCCAAAACATCTTCACGCTGCTGGGAGGCCTCGATGGCGATCTTCAATCGTTCGATGACTTCGCGCTGGCCGATGACTTCGTCGAATCGAGAGGGTCGCAGCCGAACGTCATCCTGACGATCCTGCTCCGTTCGTTTATATATTGGTTCGCGGCTCATTGGTACGCGGCTCGTGGTCATTCCGTTGGGTCAGCTCAACTATAGCAGACTTTCGAATCATTAGAAAAGCGGAATCCACGCCCGGATCGCCCGAGTAACGCCTTGATGGCTCGTTTGCTAAGCTATGGGGATTCGTCTGAGAGAGAAATTGTGGCCAAGTCGCGTACGATCAAATCCAATCTGGTTCGAGTTTTTGAGGAAGCCCGGCAACCTTTTTATGTGCTGGATGCGCAGCGAAAAGTGATTTTCTGCAATCAAGCAATGGCTGACTGGCTGGATTGCTCGATCGAAGAAATTACCGGATGGCAGTGCCAGTATTCTTCCGGTGATCAGATCCTGGCTAACCGAATCTGCCCTCCGCCCGAGGCCTTTTCCGGTCGCAGTTCCCGGTTTCTGATATCACTGCCAGTGCAAACCCGGTCCGGCGAATTTTGGGAAGCAGATTGCTGGATGCTTGCACAGACCGATCAGCCTTCCTGTGTGGCCGTGATGGTCGCCGAACAAACTCTGGAATTGCCGCTCAACAGCACAGCAGGTCGAGATCAAGTTGATTCGCAAAATTCTCTGGGCGATCTGTTGAAGCTGGTCCGGCATTCTTTGGGCAGCGCCGCGGGGCTCGATCCGTTGTTGGGACAATCGGACTCGGTCGTTCTGGCTCGACGCCAGATCGAATTGGCGGCTGCAGCCAACGCGGACTTGCTGATGGTCGGACCACTGGGTGCCGGGCGGCGCAAGTTAATCGAATACGTTCACTACTCGCAGAACGAAGCGGCTCCACTGATTCCAATCGAAGCTTCGTTCTGTGATCCAGAAAT
>CAZOXC010001021.1:0-1525 GCA_964583205.1 uncultured Pirellulaceae bacterium
CGCGTGCAGTGCCCTGCCCTGTTGGAAACAAATAAATCCTTGGCCAATTTTAAAACTCACATTACGACAAGCACCTTGTTGGGAATCGGTTATGGAACCGGTGCCTTCTTCATGCTGGATATGCCACTGCAACATTGCTTGATTGCCGGTGGACTTTGTTCGTTGGCGGGAATGCTTCCTGATCTGGATAGCGATTCAGGTGTTCCGGTGCGAGAAATGCTTTGCCTGGTTTCGGTCGTGGTTCCGATGTTGATGGTGCCTCGCTTCGAGATGCTGGGGCTTTGTTGCGAAGACATGGTGTTGGCGTCGGCGATTCTTTATGTGGGAATCCGTTTTGGGATCGGCGCGATATTCAAAAAGTACACCGTGCATCGCGGGATGTGGCACAGTATACCGGCAGCCGTAATCGCTGGTCTGTTTATGTACCTGGTGTGCATGACAGAGGATGTGGGTATTCGCCTGTTCAAATCCTGGGCGGTTGTGCTGGGATTTCTATCGCATTTGTTACTGGATGAAGTTTATGCGGTCGATTGGCAAGGCAAGAAAATCAGAGTCAAAAAGTCTTTTGGGACCGCGATGAAGTTTTTCAGCAAGCGGCCCTGGGCGAACGTGACGACTTACGCCAAGCTGATTTTTCTGTTCGGGCTGGTTATTTCAGATGGTTTTTTGATGGAGTATCTGGGTCACCAACCGATTGAACTTCCTTTCTCGGCCAGAGAATGGGTTTCTGAAAACATTTTCGACGGTGGTCACCAGGACCACGTTCACCGATAGGTCGGCTGGTTCCCGATTCCGGAACACCTGGCTCCGTAGAATCTGGCTCCGTAGAATCTGGATGCGAGCTTTGCAAAGGCTTCAGACGAAATTCGCTCGCCTTCTTGCTGCCCAGGTTCTACAAGTTTTTTCTGCTGTCCAAAATTAGAGTAACGGGGCCATCGTTGGTCAGATTTACTTGCATGTCCGCTTGGAATACGCCGCGTTCGACTTGTAATCCGTGTTGCTCAAGTGACTCGCAATATTTCAAATAGAATTGATTGCCGGTTTCAGGATCGGCTGCGTTGATGAAGCTGGGGCGTCTGCCCTTTCGGCAATCTCCCAGCAAGGTAAATTGGCTGACGACCAGTACACTTCCTGCGGTGTCCAGCACCGATAAATTCATTTTGCCGTCCGGATCGGAAAAAATTCGCAGATTGGCAGTCTTGTCGACCAGATACTCGAGATCTTGATTGGAATCTTCCTGCTCGACTCCCAGTAGCACCAGCAAACCTTGTTGGATTTCTCCGGTGAGCGAACCATCGACGGTTACTGAAGCGTTTGAAACTCGTTGAATAACGGCCCGCATACTGCCCTGCCCTGTCAAAAAATGAATAATGTATTTAGGTCTGAGTAACTGGGTGGGAGGTCGAGGTCTTTGTTGAATTTCGAACTCCGACACCAGCCTCAACTTCCCTGTATAAGAATGTGGCTCAAGTCAGATTCTAACGCTACTTGAAAATGTCGAAAGTTGAATCAGCTTGATGAAGCC
>CAZOXC010001022.1:0-1521 GCA_964583205.1 uncultured Pirellulaceae bacterium
TAGTTCTCAAGGAGGCAAAGAGAAGTCGAGACCCATCACTCACACCCTTCGTGACGAAGGGCAGGACGTGGAAACCTACAACAGTCACTGCACGCCACTGCAACTCTACCGAGTGCTGTACCAGAACTCGCAGAACGACAAGGTCATCTACATCGACGACTGCGACGAGTTGTACAAATCAGGGCCAGCACTTGGTCTTCTGCGCAGTGCATTGTTCGGTCAGCCGAATCGACTGGTCACTTACAACAGCAGCGGGTTGCCCCGTGATTTGCCAGAGCGATTCGAGACGACTTCTCGTTTCATTTTCTGCGCCAACAAGGTGCCGCAGAAGTGCCCGATCTTTGACGCTGTGGTCTCACGTTGCTTGGTTTACCGCATGGATCTAAAAGACTCGGAAATCATCGAGCAGTTTCGTGTCATGAGTGAGAACGGTTACCCCGGTTGTCCACCAGAAGCGGCGTCAGAGATCGTGGACTTCATCGAGCAACACGGTGATGAGAAGCAACTCTCAATGCGGCTACTGACGCCAGCGATTCGCATTTACAAATTTTGTACTGAGCAGGGAACTGATTGGCGACCAGTGGTCTTGGCTCAAATGCAGAACCTCGGGCGACCAGTCTCAGCAACCAAACGTCTCGATAATCGAGAACGAGATACCCGCCTCATTCGTGAAGCCCTTCGGCAGTTTCCCGACTCAACAAAGGAAGCTTGCCGTTTCTACATGGACAAGAGCGCCAAGAGTCGGGCGTCATTCTATCGAGCGTATTCTCGATTCAAGAAAGAGCACGGCGAATAGGACACCAGTCAGAAGTGGTCAACACAACTCCAAGCAAAGGACCACAGAATGATCGCATCGGCAAACAACGGCACACCGAAGTTTTTTCTTGGCAAAGTCGTCGCCACTTTCGGAGCTTTGGAAGCTCTCGAAGAATCCGGGGAATCTGCAAGCACTTTCATCCACCGTCATCATGGCGGCGATTGGGGCGATGTTTGCGAAGACGATGCGGAGGCCAACGAAGAAGCTCTCCAAGTCGCTCTGCGAATCTTCAGCGTGTACCACACCAGCAAAGGCGTGAAGCTCTACGTGATCACTGAGGCAGATCGTTCTGTGACCACAATCCTGCTCGCAAGCGACTACTGATTGGCAACAACAGCCAAGCGGACACCAGCCAACTCTCGAACACTTCACATTCGGGAGGACAAACATGGGATGGCTATTCACTTTCGGCAGCACTCGCAAAGAACTGATTGCAGATCGCACTGAAGGCTGGCAGCGCACGAACGACGACGGCACGGTGATCACTTCAGAGTGCCTCGCCCAATGCTACCGGGGTGGTTCCTTCTCTGGCGTACTCTGGTCTGTTTGGGAACGGACATTTGTCCGCAACAAAGAACATGTTCAATCGGCTCAACGCTGGATCATGTGCGACTTGCTGCGATACCACCGAGATGGCTGGGGATACAAGGACATCGAGGAATCGATGGGGCCGTGCTACTACTCCTGCCCCAAAAAGTACCTCG
>CAZOXC010001023.1:0-1517 GCA_964583205.1 uncultured Pirellulaceae bacterium
ATTCCAATGTGACATTGAATCGCGTTCCGAGGCAACCATGGCCCAACCATCCAAGAAGAATACACCCAAGAAATCAAACAGCAAATCCGCTGCCGAAGGTTCGGTTCGTCTGCAAAAAATTCTGGCCGAAGCCGGGCATGGGAGCCGCCGGCAATGTGAATTGTTGATCGTCGAAGGTCGAGTCCAGGTCGGGCGAGAGATCGTCAGCGAACTGGGCGTCAAGGTTGACCCCAACAAGCAGGACATCTTCGTCGATGGACGAAAAGTCAAAATCCAGCGCAAAAGATACTTCGTGATCAACAAACCCGCTGGTGTCCTTTCTACCAGTTGGGATCCTTCAGGAAGAACTCGAGTCATCGATCTGATCGACACGAATCAGCGAGTCTACAACGTGGGGCGGCTCGACAAAGCCAGTGAAGGCCTGATCATCGTTACCAATGACGGAGAACTGGCCAATCGGCTGACCCATCCACGCTATCGAGTTCCCAAGATTTACCATGTCCAGGTTGTTGGAAACCCCGACCGCAAGACGCTTAAACAATTGGAGCAAGGGGTTTATCTGGCTGAAGGCTTTGCCAAAGTCGAACATGTCAAAGTTCGTAAAAAATCGAAAGCCGGCGCTGAACTTGAACTGATTCTCACAGAAGGACGCAACCGTGAAATCCGCAGGTTGTTGGCTCGCTTCGATCACAAAGTACTCAGGCTGAAACGAGTGGCGATCGGCAGCTTGAGACTCAAAGACCTACCAACTGGCGCTGTTCGCGAACTGACTGCAGAGGAAGTGAGTCGGCTCAAATCCAAGAGCGGTGGCAAGCCGAAACGAGTCAGCAAGAAGAAAATCCAGGCCAAGAAGAAAATGGCGGCGAAGGTGGCCGAAAGTCGCGAAAAAGCGGCTCGCAAGAAAGCGAAGAAAAAAGGACCAGCTAAGAAGACTACCAAGAAAAAGACCAAGCGGAAGTCGGCAACAACCGACTCGTCTCGCCGTGTAGCTCGCGGAACGACAAAACGAAAAAAATCCAAGACTTCCAAATCCCGTCCGACAAAATCACGCTCCAGCAAAAAATCCCGACCGACAAAGTCCGGATCCAGTAAATCCAGATCTCAAAAATCGCGGCGGAGTCAGGGTGGCCAGAGCAAAACCAGCCGAAAGCCAACCAAACGCCGACGGACTTGATGGCACCGGACTTGAGGCGACTCGCAGCGAGTGGCGAGTGAAGCCAAGCTGGCTTGTTCAAGACCTCTTTGTTCAAGACCTCTTTGTTCAAGATCGCTTTGTTCAACAGCGGTAGTTTGCCAGCGCATTAAAAAACGCGACCGATTGGCCACGTTTGAAGTTGGTTCTATGTCGCCGGCCTATGCGGACCTGGCTATGCAGACTTGGCTTGCAGACTTCGCTATGCAGACTTGGCTTGCAGACTTCGCTATGCAGACTTGGCTTGCTTAATCATCTGCTGCAGACGTGACTTGGTACGGCCTGCGGTGTTGGGATGAATGGTTCGCTTGGCTCCGGCCTTATC
>CAZOXC010001024.1:0-1514 GCA_964583205.1 uncultured Pirellulaceae bacterium
ACAGATATTGAATTCGCAAACTTGCGAAAGTCAGCCAATCGAAGAACAACAAGCGGATCTGACCCCGCTGATGGATGTGATCTTCGTCCTGACGATCCTGTTTCTGCTGATGTTGTCGCTACGGGCACCGACCAAAAGGCTGAGCATCGAACTTGCGACAACAAAGAAACACGCTCAGCAATTACACGTATCCGGCAACGAGTCCTCGCTTCTGACAATCGGAAGCAACGGCGAACTCGAGTTCAACCATCAGAGGGTGGACCGTCAGCAGCTGACCAGTGCTTTGCAGACTTTCAAAACGGCCCGCGAAAATTCCACGATCCAGGTGGCGGCTGATCGACAAACACCATTTAACGCCATCGCAAACGTGCTGGCCGCCTTGCAAGACGCCCAGTTGAACGTCGAATTAATCACGGCCCCTAATCAGCTGTAGCCAAACCTTTTGTCAGTTTTCGACCTAATCCATGTATCCAAAACAATCTCGTCGCACGTTGGGCTACCTTGCCGTTTCATTTATGGTCACCATTGGGGCGATCAATCTGACTTGGCGCCAGCTGGATGGCCAAAACCCAGAACTGCCAAGCAAACCACAATACGAAACGCCACGCATCCGGACGACAATACGTAGGCAACCACAAAACTGGCTGGAGAACAGTCATCTAACCCAGGCAAACCCCCAGCCTGTGCAAACCCAATCGCCTCCAGCATCGCAAAACGCAGCAAAGCCCGTCGTTCATAAGTCCACCGCAGGTGAACTTATGGGACAAATGGATTCAGATCAAACGAATGTTGCCGATCCCCATTTGTTGGCAAACCGTGAAAACAGAGCCACAGATTCTGTCTTCTCGGCTCCGCCAGCCAACATGCCAACTAAATTTGGGAATGGTGACTTCGAGCGTACGGATGGCGAATACCAACCAGGCATTGAAGTTCTCAATTTCGATGCCAGATTATGGCTTCGCAACGAGCAAATTGCTTTGGTCGCTATTACAGATCACCGCTCCTACCAGATCACTTTCAATCATTCGAATCAGGCCAGCTTCACGCCGCTACCACTTGAGGCCAAGTGGAGCGATATAGGGTTGATGCCCGAGTCGCACGTTGCTGGACATGTTATTCACCGACTTTCGGATCGTTTTGGCGTCGAATATGGTGACTCAACTCACACATTGAAGCATCGGCGAGTAAACGTGAGATACTTGCTCAGTCACTCATTGCTGCAAGTGATACGCATGAACCAAGAATCCGCAGCTGCAGCATCTGATCGCTCGTTTCAAGACTTAAAGGCGACGCGGGGTACTCTAGATTGGGCAAATGGAAATCCGGTGTATCGCGTCACCCAAGTGTTATTCCACAAAGACTGAGCGATTTCAAAACTCTGCGTGCTAAACTTCTGCAGAAAACGCAAATTGGCCCAAGGACGTGGGCAAGTCTCGCAGCAGTCTACCTGCTGATTCAACGGGGAAGCGTCCCACTAATTGTTAAAAGTTGAAAGATGGTCTCCCGGAAGGCAG
>CAZOXC010001025.1:0-1514 GCA_964583205.1 uncultured Pirellulaceae bacterium
TTGCCCTTCGTCGGCTAGGAAGTCAACGTTCTGGTTGAAGGTGTCAGCAAGCGGGCTCGGCAGAACCAGTCCCAGGATGATCGAAGCGACCTGGTTCAGTTATCCGGCCGTACTCACGATGATCGCATCGTTGTCTTCCAGGGCAATTTGCGACTGGTGGGCGAGATCATCCCGGTTGGAATCTATGAAGCGACACACTTTACCTTGCTGGGTACCGTCGTCACCGAAGAGCTGTCGGGCCCCGGTCTGGTGCAGTTGTCGGTGTGATGCTCAAAACGGGCGGAAGAAGTTTTTAACATTCTGAGCGGTTCGATCGACTCCGCTCTGGATGATGCCGCCAACGGTTTGCATAACTATCTCCGAGCCGACATTCTTCAGGCTGTTGGAAAACGTTTGTTCGTTACCGCGAAAATCCACTGGAGGTTTACCTTCGCGAATTCGTTCGACGTTGGGATTGTTAAAGCCGTAACCCTGTTGCCACAAATTGTCTAGGTTGCTTTCGCGACTGGATGAACATCCCCAGAATATGCAAAGCAGCAGCATGCAGCAGAGTGTTAGTGCAAACTTAACGGTGGGTTTTGAGGTCATTTTATCGTTCTCACTTCAACCGAATGAGAACCAGTTACAAGAAGATAGTCACGGCGTCCAGAGTTGATATTACAACAGCTAGCAACTCAAGTCGATCGATAGAGTTTTGTCCGGCAGCAAGGTTGGTTACTCGTCTTGCGCAACGAACTTGTAGATGCCGCCGGATGCTTGGGCGATTCGCTCCAGGTCTCTTTGATTGCCGCGATCATGAAAACCGATCGTATGAATTGGGCAGTCAATCTTGTTGTGCTCACGCGCCAGTTGGACCGCCGTGATTCGACGACCGTATTCTCCGTTATTGAACTGTCGCCCGTTAAATTGCCCATCTGACAACAGATAAACGCAACTTGGATCCATCTTCAATGCGGCCACAATGGATTCGCGAGGATCAGTGCCTGATTCAAGTCCGACTTGATCGAACCATTTCTCGAGCTTGTCAATATTTTGCTTTGTCGCCGGAACAAAGTGCCCGAAGCTGGAACCAATAGCCATTCGGCGTTTCTGAAAAGAAAAACAGTAGACGAAAAATTCACGTTCAGGCCCCAAGTCACGAATTGCGTTGATCACTTCTTTGGTTGCCGCTTGAAAACGAGTCCGATAGCGATCCTGAGCGCCCATGCTGGGCGAGTTGTCGATGACAAACACAACCCGATTTCCTGTGGCCTGGATTCCAAAAAAGCCCGTGTCGCTTCCCTGAGTCGGAGTACCTTCAAAGCTCTGGTTGAACAGCGATTGATCGAAACTGGGCAATTGGGAATCGACAAAGGCATCGTCGAATTCGAACTCCGCCTCAATCACCTGCTCCAATTCCTCAGCTTCCAGTGCATCGCTTGCCATCAGTTCTTCCAAATCACTGACGTCCGATGACATGGAATTGAACGTCGGTTGTAAGTCTGCGGCGGGCGCGCTCATGGTCAAGTTCACAC
>CAZOXC010001026.1:0-1511 GCA_964583205.1 uncultured Pirellulaceae bacterium
GAAGAAGAAGTTAACAACATTACCACACTTGATTTGCGGGAAGATCGCTTCATGAATACCGTCACCAATGAGCGGCATATCAAACTCTTCGAATTCTCCAAGCCCACGATCAACGTGTACCTTGGCAGTCCCTGGCTGATACTGTTCCTCAAAATCAGAAATGGTGACCGTTGATTGGAGTCCACCGCGCGGACTCAGCAATTCTGGAAGACCACGAGGAAACTCAAATACCAGAAGATCCAGCGGCGGCGGATCCATGTTATGCGAGCTGAATGCCGCATCAATTTCAGCAAAGTGCGGAGTTCCATTGCCGATGTTGCCATCGTCATCATCCAACTCCAGATAGATCACTGTAATACTTGGATCAATTATGGCATTGCCGGGCTGCGTGTCACCTCGGACAATCAACATCCCGATGAACAAGGCGGCATTGGTTTCGATGTATGAATTTGGTTCGGTAATGATAAGTTCATTACGCAGATCCCAAACACAGCCAGAAATCAATTGGCCACAGAAGTGTCCGGAAGCTCCGTTTACACAAGGATACTGAATGTTGTTGTTAGCATTTCGAATTCCTGCGTTGCAGTTCCCCGAAAACCCTTGAGCTAAAATCGGTTCGTCCTGCAGCAACACGCCCAAAACATCACCAGAGCCTTCACCAAATTGACTTTGGCCGTTGCCGGTAACGGCAACAAGGTGATGTCCATATTCGTGGTGGATGACATCCGCAACAGCAGTGTTATTACAACCACCACCAGCTTGGAAAAAGTTAATCGACGAGCCGTCGTAAAAAGCGTTACAACTACTGGCAATGTTCGTGTTGATATCAAAAAACAGCTGATTCGCAATCACCGGGAAATTCGGTTCGAAACTCAAAGTAAAATCTCGAACAATGTTAGATTCCAGATAGGTATTAACATTGGCCGTCATCAAGTCATCCGTGTTCGACGGATTGAACAGGAAGTTGACCGGTCCAGGTGGCGTCACGGTGCTACTGATCTCTGGAATCGCTCCATTGAGAGACTCGTCAAACACCTCGAAAAATTGACCACGTAAACGTGAAGTCACGGTCACCGGAGCATCGCCATCGTGCGGCACAGTGAACTGGCCATTGGCATCTGCGAAAACCGTATTCCCGCCATTTACCGATACTTCGACATAAGGCAGGAAGAACGGTACTTCAGGGTCACATTCAAGAGTCGCCAAACCATCGGTGGCTCGTCCTTCAACACTACCGTCGATATCGGCAGCAATAATCTGTGTTTCCGAAAGCAGTACTTCGCCAGTCGCGGCATCGGCAACAATCAAAAACTTCTTGTATTCTGGAACAGTGCGAATCGAGCCCCGTTCAGCAATAAATGAAATTGCCAGTCGAGGTTCTACATGTTCGTTATTAATTCCGGCCCAAATCACATACTCGGCTTCGGAAACATCTATTCTTTCGGGCGATCCGTCTTGAACCGCTGACGCAACACCAGCCAGGTTACTGACTGCATCGACCAGCAACTGGT